>NZ_BAAGPR010000180.1:0-9432 GCF_054783955.1 Streptomyces mayteni
CGACTCCAGCCGGTGCCCGCGCGCCGCCAGCTCCGCGCGCAGCTCTGGCGCGCAGCGCCCGGCGCTTCGCCTGCCAAGGCGGTTCGTGGCTCGGGCGCCCCGCGCCCGGTCTGCCCCCGCAACGCGCGTCCCGCGCCCGGCCGCCCGGGCCGGCGGGCGCGGGGCGCCGACAGTCCGCGCCTACGGCGCGCAACGCTTGGCCGGCCGCCAGGCATTCGTAAGCGTGTTCGTGACATCCCGCTCAAGGGGGCGGATTCGGCACCCCGGGGCCGTGGGGAGGCGCTTCGCCCGCCAGGGCGACTGGCACTCTAGTTGACTGAGTGCTAACCGCGGCCTAGAGTCTCAACGCTGGCACTCTCAACATGGGAGTGCCAATAACGCGACAGGCGGATCCGGCACCCGCGACGACGGTTCCCCAGGTCGCAACCCAGACATGAAGACCCCGCGAGATCTCCGAAGGGGGAGGTCGGATCGTGACGACCGCCAGCACCAAGGTTGCCATCAAGCCGCTCGAGGACCGCATCGTGGTCCAGCCGCTCGACGCCGAGCAGACCACGGCCTCGGGCCTGGTCATCCCGGACACCGCCAAGGAGAAGCCCCAGGAGGGCGTCGTCCTGGCCGTGGGCCCGGGTCGCTTCGAGGACGGCAACCGGCTCCCGCTCGACGTCAAGGTCGGCGATGTCGTGCTCTACAGCAAGTACGGCGGCACCGAGGTGAAGTACAACAACGAGGAGTACCTCGTCCTCTCCGCCCGCGACGTGCTCGCGATCATCGAGAAGTAACTCGGACCGGTCGAGAGCAGTTCGCCACCGACGCGCCCCGGGACCCGCGCCTGATCTGAAGCACGGCCGGGCCGGGGCGTCGTTGTGTGGCGGCGCGGCTCAGCCCGCAGCGTAGCCCGCTCAGCGGAACCCGCCCTCAGAAGAAGACAAGGCACAAGGGACACCCAACCGATGGCGAAGATCCTGAAGTTCGACGAGGACGCCCGTCGCGCCCTCGAGCGTGGCGTGAACAAGCTGGCCGACACGGTCAAGGTGACGATCGGCCCCAAGGGTCGCAACGTCGTCATCGACAAGAAGTTCGGCGCGCCGACCATCACCAACGACGGCGTCACCATCGCCCGTGAGGTCGAGGTCGAGGACCCGTACGAGAACCTCGGCGCCCAGCTCGTCAAGGAGGTGGCGACCAAGACCAACGACATCGCGGGTGACGGCACCACCACCGCCACCGTGCTGGCCCAGGCCCTGGTCCGCGAGGGTCTGCGGAACGTGGCCGCCGGTGCCTCCCCTTCCGGTCTGAAGCGCGGGATCGACGCCGCGGTCGAGGCGATCGCCGAGGACCTGAAGGCCAGCGCCCGTCCGATCGACTCCAAGGCCGACATCGCCGCCGTCGCCGCGCTGTCCGCGCAGGACAAGCAGGTCGGCGAGCTGATCGCCGAGGCGATGGACAAGGTCGGCAAGGACGGTGTGATCACCGTCGAGGAGTCCCAGACCTTCGGCCTCGAGCTCGAGTTCACCGAGGGCATGGCCTTCGACAAGGGCTACCTGTCGCACTACATGGTGTCCGACCAGGAGCGCATGGAGGCCGTCCTCGACGACCCCTACATCCTGATCCACCAGGGCAAGATCTCCTCCATCCAGGACCTGCTCCCGCTGCTGGAGAAGATCATGCAGGCGGGCGCCTCCAAGCCGCTGCTGATCATCGCCGAGGACGTGGAGGGCGAGGCGCTGTCCACCCTCGTCGTCAACAAGATCCGCGGCACCTTCAACTCGGTGGCCGTCAAGGCCCCCGGCTTCGGTGACCGCCGCAAGGCGATGCTCGGCGACATGGCCACCCTGACCGGCGGCCAGGTCATCTCCGAGGAGGTCGGCCTCAAGCTCGACCAGGTCGGCCTCGACGTGCTGGGCTCGGCCCGCCGCGTCACCATCACCAAGGACGACACCACCATCGTCGACGGTGGCGGCTCCTCGGCCGACATCGAGGGCCGGGTCGCCCAGATCCGCGCCGAGATCGACAGCACCGACTCCGACTGGGACCGCGAGAAGCTGCAGGAGCGGCTGGCCAAGCTGGCCGGCGGCGTCTGCGTGATCCGCGTCGGTGCCGCCACCGAGGTGGAGCTGAAGGAGAAGAAGCACCGTCTCGAGGACGCCATCTCGGCCACCCGCGCGGCGGTCGAGGAGGGCATCGTCCCGGGCGGCGGCGCCTCCCTGGTGCACTCCGCCAAGGTTCTCGCCGACGGCCTGGGCCGTTCGGGTGACGAGGCGACCGGCGTCGCGATCGTGCGCCGCGCCGCCGTCGAGCCGCTGCGCTGGATCGCGGAGAACGCGGGCCTCGAGGGCTACGTGATCACCTCCAAGGTGTCCGAGCTCGACAAGGGCCAGGGCTACAACGCGGCCACCGGCACCTACGGCGACCTGGTCAAGGACGGCGTCATCGACCCCGTCAAGGTGACCCGCTCCGCGCTGCAGAACGCGGCCTCCATCGCCGCCCTGCTGCTCACCACCGAGACCCTGGTGGTGGAGAAGAAGGAAGAGGAGCCGGAGCAGGCCGGCCACGGCGGCCACGGCCACGCGCACTGAGCCACGGCACCGAGCCACGCGCACCGAGGCGCGGCACGGGCACGGCGGAAGGGCCCCCGCCCGCGATCATCTCGCGGGCGGGGGCCCTTCCCTGTCGTATGCGGTCACACGTGGTCACACCAGCGGGATCAGAGCTCGACCATGCCGAGCTGGTTCAGCAGCCCCAGCTGGTCCCAGTTCCACCAGGCCTCGGCGATCAGCCCGTGCTCGAACCGGTGGGTGGTCTGCCCCGTCACCCGGACCGGCCGGCCGGTCGCCGGCAGGCCCATGAACTCGCCGTCGTTGGTGCCGGTGACCGTCCAGCGGGTGGTCACCGTGTCACCCTCGGCCACCTGGCCGTCGATCGTGAAGCGGGGCGAGAGGGCACCGATGTAGCGGGCGGTGACCGCCTCGGCCTCGGCCAGACCGACCGGCTCCGGGCCGTTGCCCGGGTCGTGGTCCAGGTAGCCGGGCGTGCACAGACCGCTCAGGGCGTGCGGGTCGCCGTCGCCGATCCGCTCGAAGAAGCGCCTGGCGACCGCCTCGTTCAGCTGCTCGTCGCGCACCACGTCCAGATCGGTGAAGCGCGGCACATCGTCACAGAGCGCGACCATCTCCTCGAAGATCCGCTCGGTCTCGGGCAACTCCGAGTTGCGCCTGGCCTCCTCGTACGAGGGGAACTCCACGATCTCGACGACGTGCGCCGAGTCCTCCCGGTCCTTGCCCACCACCGAGTGGGTGGCCGTCCGCCTGCCGTGCGTGCCGGCCACCCAGGTGTCCATCAGCCGGTTCAGCTCATCGATCCGGCTGGTCCGGCAATCGATTACCTGTACGAAAGTCATGATGAATCCGAGTCTCTAGGCGCCTGATGCTCATATCTTCAGCCTAGTCGCTTATGCCTGATTCATCACAATGGTTCGGAATCGTTCGGGCGCTCCGGCGCGTCGCCGCGGCGCTTGGGCCCGTACTTGCGCCCGGCCCGCGCGGAGACGCCGCCCAGCGCCCCGCGCGGCACCAGCCGGCTGGCCCCGATCAGCGTCTTGTAGCGGGCGTCCGGGATGCTCAGCGACCGGCCGCGCGCCAGGTCGCGCAGCCCGGCGTCCACCACCCGGTCCGCGTCCAGCCACATCCAGCCCGGGATGTCGTCGGTGCTCAGGCCGGCCCGCTGGTGGAACTCGGTGCGGACGAACCCGGGGCAGAGCGCCATCAGCCGCACCCCGCTGCCCGCCAGGTCCCGGGCCGCGCCCTCGGTGAACTGCACCACCCACGCCTTGGAGGCGCCGTAGGTGCCGCGCGGCACGAACGCCGCGACCGAGGCGACGTTGATCACCGCACCGCGGCCGCGCCGGCGCATCGTGCCGGCGGCCGCGGTCGTCAGCCGCAGCACCGCCTCGCAGTGCACCCTGAGCATCCGCAGCTCGTCGTCCACCGGGGCGTCGAGGAACGTGCCGCGCAGCGCGAACCCGGCGTTGTTGACGAGCAGGCCGACCGGTCGGTCGGGGTCCGTGAGGCGCCGCTCCACGGCCTCGATGCCCTCGTCCGTGGCCAGGTCGGCGACCAGCACGGTGGCCTCTATGCCGTGCCGGTCGTGCAGCTCCGCGGCCTGTCGGCGCAGCGCTTCCCCGTCGCGGGCCACCAGCACGAGGTCGTGTCGGTCGCGCGCCAGCCGGCGTGCGAAGGCCGCGCCGAGGCCCACGGTCGTTCCCGTCACCAATGCGGTTGTCATAGCCGAACCGTAGTGGTCGGCGTGGCCCGGCCGGTGGCTAGGAGTGGGCGTCCCGACCGTTCTCGCGGGTCGAGGCGTTGACGAGGTCGCGGCGGGCGCGGCCGAGCAGCTCCTCGCGGTCGTCCTCGGTGAGCCCGCCCCACACCCCGTAGGGCTCGCGGACCGAGAGCGCGTGCGCCGCGCACTCCGCGCGTACCGGGCAGCGCATGCACACTTCCTTGGCCGCCTCCTCGCGTGCGCTGCGCGCGGCGCCGCGCTCACCCTCGGGATGGAAGAACAGCGAACTGTCGACGCCGCGGCAGGCGGCGAGCAGCTGCCAGTCCCACAGGTCGGCGTTGGGGCCGGGAAGGCGCGAGAAGTCTGCCATGACGGTGTCCCATCGTCTTCGATTGCTGCCAAAGCCTCATCAAGCTGATGTAAATATGACTACCAGCTGAATATAGCCGCAGACACCTCAAGATGGGCAAGAAGGTCTAAAAAGGACAAAATCAATGTTCGGCGTGTTTACCGGAGAGGGGCTCCCCAGTGATCTTTCGGTCACGTAGAGTGCTGGTGCTGTGTGGTTGGCGGCCGTAACTCTTTCGGGTGACCGTCGTTGAGAGGGCGGAGGCGGTTGACGGGCCTGGTCAACCGCACAGATGACGACACACAACTGCCTGGAGGCTCAACGTGATGCGCATCAGCTGCGGAGGCCGGCCATGACGTCCGTCCTTGTCTGCGACGACTCCCCGCTCGCCCGGGAGGCGCTGCGCCGCGCGGTGGCGACCGTGCCTGGCGTCGAGCGGGTCACGACGGCGGCCAACGGCGAGGAAGTCCTGCGCCGCTGGGGCGCCGATCGGTCCGATCTCATTTTGATGGATGTGCGCATGCCCGGGCTTGGGGGCGTGGAAACCGTGCGTCGGCTGCTCTCCGCCGATCCCGGGGCCCGCATCATCATGCTCACCGTCGCCGAGGATCTGGACGGCGTGGCGCTCGCCGTGGCCGCCGGCGCCCGCGGCTATCTCCACAAGGACGCCTCGCGCGCCGAGCTCCGGGCCACCGTCACCCAGGCGTTGGCCGACCCGACCTGGCGTCTCGCGCCCCGCCGGCTCCGCTCCTCCGACATGGGCGCGGCCCCCACGCTCACCGCCCGCGAGATCCAGGTGCTCGAGGGGATGAGCCACGGCCGGTCCAACGCGGAGATCGGGCGTGAGCTTTTTCTCTCGGAGGACACCGTCAAGACGCACGCCCGCCGGCTGTTCAAGAAACTCGGCGCCTCGGACCGGGCGCACGCCGTGGCCCTCGGATTCCGCTGGGGCCTGGTCCGCTGACGGGCCATGGAGAAGCCCCCCGGTAAGCGCCGGGGGAGGGTGGCCGGACGGGGGGCGCGGCGCCCGTCACCCCGTCCGGTGAGTGGCCCGGGAGCACGCAGGTCGGGAGGCCGTGCTCAAAAAGTTCCCGGGTGCCGCATCCTTGAAGGCATGACGCTCATCGGGGACGAGCCGGCCAGCTGTAAGGGGAGGGCAGGGAACATGACTCTGAGCGCTCCCACACATAACGCTTCGGTGCACAACTCAGCCCACGGTGGTTCGGAACGTGAGGCGACGGTGCACCATGGACCGATGCGCGATGACGAGGCAACCGGGATCGGCACCCTCGTGCATCGTGCCGCCGAGGGCGACGCCCAGGCGACCCACGATCTGTTGGCCCACGTGCATCCACTGGCGCTGCGGTACTGCCGCACCCGCCTCGCCCGGCTGCCCACCGAGGCCCGGGACTTCGTCGACGACCTCGCGCAGGAGGTCTGCCTCGCGGTGCTGTGCGCCCTGCCGCGCTACCGCGACACGGGCCGGCCGTTCGACGCCTTCGTCGTCGGCATCGCCCAGCACAAGGTCGCCGACCTCCAGCGCGCCGCGCTGCGCCACCCGGGCTCGACCGCGGTGCCGTCCGACCAGATGCCGGAGCGGCCCGACGACTCGCTCGGCCCCGAGGAGCGCGCGCTGCAGAGCAGCGACGCCGAGTGGGCCAAGACACTGCTCGCCAACCTGCCCGACCACCTGCGCGAGCTGGTGCTGCTGCGGGTCGCCATCGGGCTGACGGCCGAGGAGACGGGTCAGGTGCTCGGCATGTCGCCGGGCGCCGTCCGGGTCGCCCAGCACCGGGCGCTCACCAGGCTGCGCGCGCTGGCCGGCCGGTAGGGCGCCGGTTCCCGGCCGGGGCCGAGTGGGCCTCGTCACCCTGGTGGGCGAGGTCCGGCCGTCCGGTCCTCGGCCCGCGCCGGGAGCCGTAGCATGGAGTGCACCCCGGCTGGGTGAGCCCAAGGGGAGTACGCCGGAGATGCGGGCCGGAGATGCGGGAAAGGCTGTAACGCTGTCATGACTGATTACGCGGGCGAGGTCCCCGAGAAGTTCGCCTCCCTCGGGCTGACCTTCGACGACGTGTTGCTGCTGCCCGGCGCGGCCGACCTGGCGCCGCAGGACATCGACACCTCCTCGCGCATCTCGAAGAACGTGCGGGTAAACGTTCCGCTGCTCTCCGCCGCGATGGACAAGGTCACCGAGGCCAGGATGGCCATCGCGATGGCCAGGCAGGGCGGCGCCGGCGTGCTGCACCGCAACCTCTCCATCGAGGAGCAGGCCGCCCAGGTCGACCGCGTCAAGCGGTCCGAGTCCGGCATGGTCACCGACCCGATCACCATCCGTCCCGACGCCACGCTCCGCGAGGCCGACGAGCTGTGCGGCCGGTTCCGGATCAGCGGCGTGCCCGTCACGGACGTCGAGGGCCGGCTGCTCGGCATCGTCACCAACCGCGACATGGCCTTCGAGCCCGACCGCAGCCGTCAGGTCCGCGAGGTCATGACCCCGATGCCGCTGGTCACCGGGCGGGTCGGGATCTCCGGCGACGACGCCATGGAGCTGCTGCGCCGGCACAAGATCGAGAAGCTGCCGCTGGTCGACGAGGAGAACCGGCTCAAGGGCCTGATCACCGTCAAGGACTTCGTCAAGGCCGAGAAGTACCCCAACGCCGCCAAGGACGCGAACGGCCGGCTGATCGTGGGCGCGGCCGTCGGTGTCGGCGGGGACGCGTACGAGCGGGCCGAGGCGCTGATCGAGGCCGGCGTCGACTTCGTGGTGGTGGACATCGCGCACGGCCACTCGCGGCTGGTGCCCGACATGGCCGCCAAGATCAAGTCCAACTACGACCGGGTCGACGTCGTCGCCGGCAACGTCGCCACCAGGGACGGCGCCAAGGCACTGGTCGACGCCGGCGTCGACGGCATCAAGGTGGGCGTCGGCCCCGGCTCGATCTGCACCACCCGGGTGGTCGCCGGCGTCGGCGTGCCGCAGGTCACCGCGATCTACGAGGCGTCGCTCGCCGCCCGCGAGGCCGGCATCCCCGTCATCGGGGACGGCGGCCTCCAGTACAGCGGCGACATCGCCAAGGCGCTGGTCGCCGGCGCCGACACGGTGATGCTCGGCAGCCTCCTCGCGGGCTGCGAGGAGTCCCCTGGCGAGCTGATGTTCATCAACGGCAAGCAGTGGAAGTCGTACCGCGGCATGGGCTCGCTCGGCGCCATGCAGTCGCGCGGCGAGCGCCGTTCCTACTCCAAGGACCGCTACTTCCAGGACGAGGTCAGCGACGACGACAAGCTGATCCCCGAGGGCATCGAGGGCCAGGTTCCCTACCGCGGCCCGCTGGCCTCCGTCGTCCACCAGCTGATCGGCGGCCTGCACCAGTCGATGTTCTACCTCGGCGGCCGCACGGTCCCGGAGATCAAGGAGCGCGGCCGCTTCGTGCGGATCACCTCCGCGGGCCTCCAGGAGAGCCACCCGCACGACATCCAGATGACGGTCGAGGCGCCCAACTACTCGGGACGCTGAGCGGTCCCCCCGGTGCTCGCCGAGTCCCCCGCGGCGCGGGGGCGCGATACTGGGGGGCGCACAACCCCGTGGAAAGGCTCTGGACGTGACTGAGATCGAGATCGGGCGCGGCAAGCGCGGCCGGCGGGCGTACGCCTTCGACGACATCGCCGTGGTGCCCAGCCGGCGGACGCGCGACCCCAAGGAGGTCTCGATCGCCTGGCAGATCGACGCCTACCGCTTCGAACTGCCCTTCCTCGCCGCGCCGATGGACTCGGTGGTCTCGCCGGCCACCGCGATCGCGATCGGCCAGCAGGGCGGGCTCGGCGTGCTCAACCTCGAGGGCCTGTGGACCCGTTACGAGGACCCGGAGCCGCTGCTCGCCGAGATCGCCGAGCTCGGCGAGGAGTCGGCCAACCGCCGGCTCCAGGAGATCTACGCGGCGCCGATCAAGGAGGAGCTGATCGCGCGGCGGATCGGCCAGGTGCGGGAGGCCGGCGTCGTCACGGCGGCCGCGCTCTCGCCGCAGCGCACCGCGCAGTTCTCCAAGGCCGTGCTGGACGCCGGCGTCGACATCTTCGTCATCCGCGGCACGACGGTCTCCGCCGAGCACGTGTCGGGCGCGGCCGAGCCGCTGAACCTCAAGCAGTTCATCTACGAGCTCGACGTGCCGGTGATCGTCGGCGGCTGCGCGACGTACACGGCCGCGCTGCACCTGATGCGGACCGGCGCGGCCGGCGTCCTCGTCGGCTTCGGCGGCGGCGCCGCGCACACCACGCGCAACGTGCTCGGCATCCAGGTCCCGATGGCCACCGCGGTGGCCGACGTGGCGGCGGCCCGCCGCGACTACATGGACGAGTCCGGCGGCCGCTACGTGCACGTCATCGCGGACGGCGGCGTCGGCTGGTCGGGCGACCTGCCCAAGGCCATCGCCTGCGGCGCGGACGCCGTGATGATCGGCTCCCCCCTCGCCCGCGCGACGGACGCGCCGGGGCGCGGCCACCACTGGGGCATGGAGGCCGTCCACGAGGACGTGCCGCGCGGCAAGAAGGTGCACCTCGGCACGGTCGGCACGACGGAGGAGATCCTGACCGGCCCGTCGCACACGCCGGACGGCTCGATGAACTTCTTCGGCGCGCTGCGGAGGGCGATGGCGACGACCGGGTACTCCGAACTGAAGGAGTTCCAGCGGGTCGAGGTCACGGTGGCGCGCTCGCGCTGAGGGTTTTTCCCCACCCACCCGCCCTTCGTCCCGCGCTCCGCGCGGGGCGGCCGCGCTGCGCGCGCTGCGGCGCAGCCGCCGCGGGCC
>NZ_BAAGPR010000181.1:0-9431 GCF_054783955.1 Streptomyces mayteni
GCCGCCCGCGCGGCGCGCTCGTCGCCGAGCCGCGCCTGGCAGCGGCCCGTGCCCTCCAGCGCGTGCGCCGCGTCGAGCGGGCTGCTCACCCGGCGGGCCAGGTCGAGGGCCCGCCGGTAGCTGGCGAGCGCCTCGCCCGCGGACCCGGTGGCGGCCAGCAGGTCGCCGACGCTGTTCAACGCCTCGGACTCGGCCTGCCGGTCGCCGAGATCGCGGAACCTGGCGAGCGCGTCGCGCAGCAGTTCGTCGGCGGCCCGGTGCTCCCCGGTCAGGATGGCAAGCCGCCCCAGATCGTGCAGCGCGCTCGCCTCGCCCTGCGGGTTGCCGAGGTCGCGGAACGACTCCAGGGCCTCGTCGGCGAGTCGGCGCGCGGCGGGCAGGTCGCCGGCGAGCCGGCGGACCCGGCCGAGCCGCCGCAGGGCGTTCGCCTCCCCGATCCGGTTGCCCTGCTCCCGGTACAACGCGCGGGCGCGGTCCAGGAGTTCGGTGGCCGCCCGGTGGTCGCCCGCCACGGCGCGCATCCACCCGAGCTGCCACAGCGCCGCCCCCTCCCCCATCGCGTCGCCCAGCGCCCGGTAGCCGTCGAGGGCCCGTTCCAGCGGCTCGACGGCCGCCCGGTGGTCGCCGAGTGCCGCGCGCAGCCAGCCCAGTTGCCACCAGGCCCCGGCCTCCCCCACCACGTTGCCCAGCTCGCCGTAGAGGCGGGGCGCGCGCTCCAACGCCTCGACGGCGGCCGCCCGGTCGCCGGCCAGGTAGCAGAGCCTGCCGAGGTCGCGGAGCACCCCGGCCTCGCCGAGCCGCTCGCCCAGGGCGCGGTAGTGGCCGAGCGCCCGCCGCAGCAGCCCGATCGCCAGCGGGACGTCGCCGGTCAGGTACCGGGTCCTGCCGAGGTCCCAGACGGCGCCGGCCTCGCCGAGGCGGTCGCCCGTGAGCCGGGCGATGGCGGCGGCGCTCTCCTGTAGGCCGGCGGCCTCGTCGAACGGGCCCTGTCGGCGGAGGAACGCGGCCAGGGCGGCGGTGAGTTCGACGGCCGTGGCGTACCGGCCGGTGGCGGCCGCGTGGCCGACGCAGGCGACGAGGTTGCCGCGTTCGGCCCGCATCCACGCCAACGCCCGGCGTGAGTCCGGCAGTTCGGGCACGACGTCGCGGGCGGTGGCGGGTTCGGTGGTGGGGGTGGCGGTCTCGGGGTGCGGCACGTCGGGCAGCAGGCGGTCGGCGGCCCGCGCCACGTGCCGGTAGTGGTCGAGCAGCCGGTCGACGGCCGCGGCCCGGTCGGCCGGCGGGTCGTGTTCCGCCAGGACGCGGGCGTAGCCGCGGAGGAGGTCGTGCGGCCGGTAGCGCCCGGGGGCCGGCGCGTCGACGAGGTGGTCGGCGTGCAGCGCCTCCAGCGCGGCGCGGGCCCGGGCCGGGGTGAGGTCCACCAGGGCGGCGGTGGCGTGCGGGTCGGTCTCGGGCCCCGGGTGGAGGCCGAGGGCCCGGAAGACCAGGCGCCGTTCGGGCGGCAGGCCCGCGTAGGACATGTCGAAGGCGGCCCGCACCGCGCGGTCCCCGGCGACCAGTTCGCCGAGCCGGTCCGTGGCGGCGGCGAACCGCGCGGCGAACTCGGGGAGGCTCGCGTGCGGTTGGTGGGCGAGCCGGCCGGCGAGCAGCACCAGGGCGAGCGGCAGCCGGCCGCTCAGCGCCACCAACTCGGCGACGGCGGCGGCGTCACCGGGGGTCGCGGTGCCCGGCGGCCGATGCGCGAGGCGCGTGAACAGGAGGGCCGCTTCGTCGGGCGGCGGCGGTTCGAGGGAGAGCGGCGTCGCGCCGTCGAGGGCGGCGAGCCGGCGGCGGCTGGTGACCAGCACCAGGCAACCGGGCGCGCCGGGTAACAGGGGGTCGAGCTGGGCCTGGTCGGCGGCGTCGTCCAGCACGAGCAGCGCTCGCCGGCCGGCGAGCCAGTCCCGCCAGAGGGCGGCCCTGGCGTCGACCCCCTCGGGGAGGCTTCTGGGGTCGACCCCTACCCCGAGCAGGAGTTGGGCCAGCGCGTCGGCCGCCGGCACCGGGCGTCGCCCCGGGGTGTGGGCGTGCAGCCGGAGGAACAGCTGACCGTCGGGGAAGTGCTCGGCCAGCCGCTGCGCCACGTGCACCACGAGGGCGGTCTTGCCGACGCCCGGCATCCCGTCGACGGTGTGGATGGGGTAACTCGCCTGCCCGGCCTGGTCGGTGACCCCGTCGGCCGCGGACAGCAGCCGCGCGGCCTCGGCGCGGCGGCCGGTGAACGCGGGCACGTCGCGGGGGAGCGTGCGGAGCGCGGGGCTGGGCGGCGGCGGGGGCGGCGCGTGGTGGATGTGCTGGTCCCGCCCGGCGGCGTACACCCGGGCCGCGCCGCCGGCCCGGGCCGACATCCTGGTCTCGGGCCGCTCCCTCGCTGCCACAGCCTTGCCCACCCCTCCCCGTCGAACCGTGCGAGCACGGTCCGTCGAACCGTGCGAGCACGCTAGGGGAATGGGGCGCACGACGACCGCGCCCCCGGCGCGTTCTCACCCTCACGGGTGAAACGTACGCCGAGGCGGCGCGCGGCGTCAGACGAACGACGCCAACAGGCCGGCCGCGAGCACCGCGTCCACCACGGGCACGCCGAACCGCTCCCGCAGCTCGGGGCCGATGCCGATGGTGGTCAGCCCGGTGCAGGCCAGCAGCAGCACGTCGGCGCCGCCGGCGACCAGCCGCTCGGCCGACTCCATGGTGACCCGCCGCCCCTCGGGCTCCAGCAGGTCGGTGGTGCGGCGCACGCCCTCGGGGCGCTCGGCGCCGACGAACCGCTCGCCGAGCAGCGACCGCACGGCCGGCGGGGCGCCCTCGGTGATGCCGATGACGCCCACCCGGGTGCCGAGGCCGAGCGCGACGCCGGCGGCCGCCGAGCCGGCGCCGATCACCGGGACGCGCACGGCCCGCCGCACGAGCTCAAGCGCCGGGTCGGCGGCGCAGCTGATGACGATCGCCCCGGCCCCGTCCGTGACCATCTCCTCGGCGAGCGCGACGATCCTGGGCTCGGCGCGGCGCTCCGACTCCGCGTCGTGGATCCCGTGCGGCTGGTCGGGGATGCAGCGGGAGAACGTGTCCAGGCCGTACGCCTCGGCGAGCACCCGGCCGTGGGTCTCGACGAACGCCGCGTCGTCGCTGGTGAGCACGCGGACGACGCCGACGGGTCCTGACGGGGTGGGCGACGGCGTGGCCATGGGGTGCTCCTCGGGGCGACAGGGCGACAGGGCGACAGGGCTGGGTCGTCACCACCATCCCGCCGCGATTGCGCCATTCGCAACGCTTTCTCCATATCCGAGACGACTGGGGGGCGGGGCCGGCTCACCACCCGGGCCCGCCGGCGGCGGACATCAGCTCGCCGATGCCGTCCACCAGGCCGATCGGCGGCCGGAAGCCCAGGTCCCGCCTGGCGGCCGTGAGGTCGAACCAGGCGGGGTGGGTCAGCCTGGCCACCAGGAAGCGGCTCGGCCGGTGGGTGCCGGCGGCGCCGGTGAGCCGGTCGGCCGCCTCACGGGCGGCCGCGGCGGCGTGGACCAGGCGGGGCGGCAGGGCCAGCCACTCGGCCCGGCGGCCGGTGGCGCCCAGCAGCAGGCTGGTGAGGGCGCGCAGCGGAACGGGCTCGCCCTGGGCGACGAAGTAGGCGCGGCCGCCCACGGGATGGCCGCCGTGGAGCAGGTCGAGGGCGAGCAGATGGGCGTGGGCGGCGGTGCGGACATGGGTGGTGTCCACCAGGTTGCCGCCGTCGCCCGGCATGGGGATCCGGCGGCCGCGCACCGCGCGGGTGAGGGTGGGGAGGAGGTGGGGGTCGCCCGGGCCCCAGATCAGGTGCGGGCGCAGCGCGACGGTGGCGAGCCCCGGGCCGTCGGCCGCGAGGACCAGGGCCTCGGCCGCCGCCTTGGACCGGGGGTAGGCGGCCAGCCGGCGGCGGGGAGCGGGGGTGGACTCGTCCGCGTTCGCCAGCCCGCCGGGGCCGAGGACGACGCAGGCGGTGGAGGTGTGGACCAGGGTGCGCACCTCCTGGGCGCGGCACTGCTCGACGAGGTGCCGGGTGCCGTCCACGTTGGTGGCCAGGTAGGGGCGCGGGGGGCCGCTGACCCCGACGAGGGCCGCGCTGTGGATCACGGCGTCGCAGCCGGCGAGGGCCCTGGCCACGGCGGCGGGATCGGCGAGGTCGCCCTGGAACTGCCGGACGCCGAGCTGGGCCAAGGCGGCGCTCGGGTGGCGGCTGAACGAGACGGTGTCGGTGCCGCGGGCGGCCAGGCGGCGACAGATCTCGGCGCCGAGGAAGCCGCTGCCCCCGGTGACCAGGACCCTCGAAGGACCGCCCATCCGCCCCACCGATCCCCTCCGCCGCCCCCTTCCGCCGGCCCCTTCCGCGAGGCACGCCGGGGGCCGACAACGGGCACGTTCAGCATAGTTCGCGGCACCGGTACGTGCCGCTATCTGTCGGCATATCACCTGATGGAGGTACATCCCGCTCGGCGGCCCCGGTTCGGGCGCTCCCGACGCCCGTTCCTCCCGCGGCCGGACCCGGCTCAGGTGGGGCGCGGTATGCCGCCGGGGCTGGCAACAAGCTGTCCATGTGGCTGCAACATTCGGACAGCGGAAGGTTCCCTTCCGGCCAGTCAACGCGGGTAGCGTTCGGGTCGTTTGGCGGTCTCCCGTAGGTTCAGGTGGCTTCGCAGGAGGATACGGATGGCCCTTCCCACCCGTCCGACGCCGCCCCTTCCGACCTCGCGAAGACGGGGGTAGCGGGGGTGCGGTTCCAGCTCCTCGGTCCGTTGAGCCTGACGGACGGCGTGGAGACCGTGGTGCTCCAGCCGTCCAAGCCGAGCAACCTGTTGGCGGCGCTGCTGCTGCGGTCCAACACACTGGTGTCGGCCGAGTACCTGCAGCGGATGATCTGGGGTGACGAGCAACCGGCGACGGCCCGGGCCTCGTTGCAGACGTGTGTGCTGCGGCTGCGGCGGCTCTTCGCCAAGCACGGGGTGCTGGACACGCCCATCGAGGCGGTGCCTGGCGGCTACCGGATCACCGCGGACGCCAGGTCGCTCGACCTGGTCGACTTCCGCGAGCGGATCCGCGCCGCCGAGCGGTCCGACGCCGGCCCGGACGCCGAACTCGGCATGCTGCGCGACGCGTTGGGCCTGTGGCAGGGATCGCTGCTGGCCAACGTGCGCTCCGAGCTGATGCACCGCGACGAGGTGCCGCGGCTGCTCGAGGAGCGGCTGCGGGTGGTGGAGCGGGTCTGCGACCTGCACCTGGAGCTCGGCCACTGCGGGCAGGCCGTCGTCGAGCTGTGGAGCCTGACCCGCGCCCACCCGGGACACGGCCGGTTCCGTGAGCAGTTGATCGAGGGCCTGTACCGCACGGGGCGGCAGAGCGAGGCGCTGGCCGAGTACCGCGGGTTCAAGGGCTTCCTGCGGCAGGCGCTCGGCGTCGACCCGTCCGCCGCGCTGCAACGGCTCGAACTGGCCATCCTGCGTGGCGAGGAGCTGCGGGCCGTGGCCCCGGCGCCGGCGCGGGTCGAGCTGTCGACGCGTCCCGAGCCGCCCGCGGTGCCGTGGTTCACCGGGCGGGCCGCCGAGGTGGCGGCGCTCACCGAGCGGCTGCGGAGGACCGCGGGCCGCCCGTTGCTCGAACTGGTCTGCGGGGCGCCGGGGATCGGCAAGACCTCGCTGGCCCAGCAGGTGGCGCACCTGACCGGGGACGAGTTCCCCGGCGGCCGGCTGCTGCTGCACCTCACCGACCAGGAGGGCCGGCCGCGCCAGGCCGCCGAGGTCGACGACGAACTCGCCGCCGCGCTACCGGGGTTCCAGCGCGGCGGCGGCCCACGGGCGCTGCTGGTGCTCGACGACGTGACGGACCCGGCCCAGGTGCGGCGGCTGCTGCCCGGCACCGGCGACCACGCCGTCATCGTCACCAGCCGGATGGGGCTCGCCGGCCTGGTCGCCACGCACGGCGGCCGGGTCCGCCGACTCGACACGTTCCGGCCGGACGAGTCACGGGAGTTGCTGGCCGCCGTGCTCGGCGAGGACCGGGTGACGGCCGAACCCGACGCGACGGACGCGCTGGCCGCCGCCTGCGGGCACCATCCGCTGGCGCTGGTGATCGCCGCGGCCCGGCTGCTCACCAGGCCGGCGCTGAGCCTGGCCGACGGCCTCTGCTGGATCGCCGCCGACCCGCTCGCCAGGCTCTCGCTGCCCGACGCGCCGCTGATGTCCGTGCCGCGCGTGGTGCGCGGCGCGCTGGAGCGCCTGGAGCCGGCGCTTGCCGAGGCGTTGCTGGCCCTCGGCGGCCTGCCGTCGGCCAGGTTCGGCCCTGCGGAGGCGGCCCGGGTGCTCGGGCTGTCCGAGCCGGAGGCCGACGGGGTGCTCGAACGGCTGGTGGACGCCGGCCTGTTGGAGGACGGCCCGCCTGGACCCTACCGGCTGCACGGGCTGCTGCGGGTCTACGCGAGACCGCGGGGCGACCGGGCGCGGCCGGGCGAGCCGCCGGACCGGCCGGACGGCGACACCGGCGGGGACCGAGCGGATCACAGACCAGATCACGGACCGGATCACAGACCGAGCGAGAGACCGAGACAGAGGGTGTGACGGGGATGGCGACAGCGTTTGACGGAGTGGCCGGGATCCGGCCGCGCATCCGGCGGGACGTGTTGTTCACGCGGACGCCGGGCGGGGTGCTCTTCCACAACGCCGACGGCGGCTTCCACCTGGCCGGGAAGACCGCGTACCGGTTCGCCTCGCTGATCGTGCCGCACCTGGACGGCTCGCGGCCGCTGGCCGAGATCTGCGCCGGACTCGGCGAGCAGCAGCGCGCGATGGTGGCCTCGCTGGTCGGCTCGCTGCTGGAGCGGGACTTCGCGCGCGACGCCGAGCCGGCGCCGAACGCCGGACTGCCGGCCGCCGTGGCCGAGCGGTTCGCCGAGCAGATCGCCTACGTCGACCACTACGTGGACCGGGCCGAGGCGCGCTTCCGCCGCTTCCGCGAGACGTCGGTCGCCGTGCTCGGCGCGGGCGAGGTCGCGGAGTGGTGCGTGCTCAGCCTGGTGCGCAACGGCATCGCCGCCGTCGACGCCGAGACCGCCACGCCGGCCGCCGAGGCGGAGGCGCGGGAGCTGGCCGAGGCGGGCTGCCAGGTGCGGCTCGGCACCGTCGAGGACGGGAACACCGCCGGCTACGACGTGGTGGTGGTCGCCGGCGCCGACGCGCTGGCCCGCGCCACCCGGCTGCTGGCCGCCGGCCTGCCGGCCGACCAACTGCTGATACCCGCCTGGACGTTCGGCGAGCGGGCGATCGTCGGGCCGCGCGCCGAGGCGGGCCGCGCCGGCTGCCCTGGCTGCGCGCTGCTGCGGTTCGGCACCAACCTGGACCCCGCCTCGGCCGCCGAGCTGTGGAGCGAACTCGCCGAGGGCGCCGCCCCGGGCGAGGGGCCGGCCGGCGGGCCGCTGGCCGGCCCGGTGGCCGCCATGATCGGCAACCTCCTCGGCTACGAGATCTTCCGCACCGCCACCGGCGCGCTGCCCGCCGAGACGGACGGCCAACTCCTCGTCCAGGACCTGGACTCGCTCGACGTCACGGCCGAGCCGCTGCGCCCGCACCCGCGCTGCCGCCGCTGCGCGGCGCCGCCCGAACCGGCGGTCGTCCCGCCGGAGTTGACGGTGGCCCGCACCGTGACGGTGGAGTCCGCGCGGGACGCCGAGGACCTGGTGGCGGAGCTGAACCGGATCAGCACCGCGCTGGTCAGGCCGCACGCCGGGGTGTTCACCCGCTGGGACGACGAGGGCCTGACCCAGACCCCGCTCAAGGTGTCCCGGGTCGCGGCGCCGCTCGGCGCCGCCGGCACCCGGCTGATCGCCGCGTTCGACGTGCACCACCTGGCGGGGGCCAGGCAGCGCGGACTGCGGGCCGCCGCCGTCGCCTACGTCGACCACGTGGTGCCGGCCGAGACGCTGCCCGACGGGGGCCACGGCGGGCTGCCGACGGTCGGCCCCGAGGCGCTGACGGTGGGCGGCGCCGGGCCGGTCGCCGCCTGGTCCGTGGCGGTCTCGCTGCTCACCAAGGAGGAGACGGCGGTGCCGGCCGCCGCGCTGCGGCCCTTCGGCCCGCACAACCGCGACCTGCCGGTGGCGCGCGGCGCGACCGGCGCGGGCGCCGGCGCGGCCCCGGGCGAGGCTGCCGGGCACGCGCTGCTCTCGGCGCTGGCCCACGACGCGCTGCTGCGGGCGGTGCGCGGCGCCACGACGGTGCGGCCGGTCGAACCGATCCAACCGGCCGACGACGACGCCGAGTCGGTGTTCCTGCGCCGCACCGCCGGCACGCTGGGCGTCGAGGTCGAGCTGCTCGACCTCGGCGAGGACGAGCGCTCCGGCGCCCACGCGGTGCTGGCGCGCGAGCGCGGCGCGGCGGGCGCCCGCTGGGCGGTCGGCTGCGGGTTGTCGGCCGCCGCGGCGGCGGCCGCCGCGCTGCGGGACCTGCTCGGCGCGGTCCAACTCGAAGCGGAGACCGGCGAGTCGGCGGACACCGGCGACCCGCTGCTCGGCGACCTGGCGCCCGGCGCCATCGCCGTGACCGCCCCGGCCGCGGCCGCCGCCGCCCCGCCGGCGACGTTCCCCGCCATCCTCGACCACCTGCGCGCCGCCGGCCGCGACGCGCTGTACGCCGCGACGACCCCGGCCGACCTACGGTCCGCCGGCCTGCACACCGCCCGCGTCCTCCTCACCACCGGCTCCCCCCATGCGGCCCGCTAGGACCGCGGCGGCCAAGGCGGCCAAGGCGGCCAAGGCGGCCACGAAGCCGACGCCCGTGCCGACGCCTGAGGCTGCGGAACCGGTCGGACCGCCCGCCGAGCCGGCGGAGCCGGTCAGGCTGCCCGCACCGAGTAGTCCGCCCGCACCGGCCGCGAAACCCCAACCGTCCACCCAGCCGGCGGAGCCAGCCGTGTCGGCGGAGCCGGCCGTGTCGACGAACGGCCTGCCTGCCAAGGCAGCCGTGCCGGGCAGTCTGCCCGCACCGGCCGCACGATCCGCGAAGGGCCTACCGGCCGCCGAGCCGGCCGAGTCGGTGAGGAAGGCCGTGCCCGTCGGGCCGCCCGCACCGACCAGTCCGGCCGCACCCGCCGCGAATGCCGCACCGGCTGCGAAGGCCGAACCGGCCACGCTGGCCGCCCAGCCGGCGGAGCCAGCCACGTCGGACCGACCGGCGGCATTCGCCGAAGAGGCCGTGCCGGCGAAGGCAGCCACACCGGTCGCGCCGGCTGTGACCGGCTTGCCGGCCGAATCGACCGCGAACGCCCTCCCAGCCGCCCAGCCGGCGGAGCCGGACGGGCCGCCCGCACCGGCCGCCGGGCCGACGCTCGGCCTCCCGGTCGACGAGCCGGCGGAGCTGGCCGCGCCGTCCGTGCCC
>NZ_BAAGPR010000182.1:0-9387 GCF_054783955.1 Streptomyces mayteni
CGGTCTCGGTCAACGGGGCATTACGGTGGTGCATGAGGGCCTTTCTCAAGGTCGGTGTAGACGTCGTAATCCACACCGAACCCGGAAGGCCCTCACCCATTCAAGATCCCCCAGCCGAGACCTACATCACCGTCCACAACCTCCCGAGACAGAACACCTAGGGCACCGGTCGGGGGATCCGGGCGCGACCCCGTTCGCGGGCATGAAGGATCCCCCGCGTCGGCGCGGGGGATCGGCGGGTTGGCTTCCGGGGCTCAGCGGGGCCGGGTGGCCGCGTCGATGGCGTCCCTGGTGCGGTCCACCAGCGAGGCAAAGGGGCCGAGCGCCCACTGGGCCGCCGGCTTCCCGGCCGTGGAGGGGTGGGGGTGGGTGGGCGCGACCTTCTCCGCCGCCCGCAGCCTGGCGCCCATCTCCCGCCGCTCCTCGTCGGTGCGGCCGGCCCGCACGGCGGGGAACTCCTCGTGCTCCTCCCGCTCCGCGTGCCGCAGCACCGCCAGCTCGAAGTCCAGGAAGGTCCGGTCGAACTCGGCGCTGTCCACGTCCATCCGCTCCAGCAGCACCAGCGTCCGGGTGGCGTCCTGCTCCTCCAGGTTCTTGGTGTCCGCCTCCAGTTCACCCGCGGTGACCGCGGCGACCGGCCTGAGGATCATCTCCTCGGCCGTCTCGTGCACGGCGAGCAGGGCCCGCAGCTCCTCGAAGGCCCGCCGCTTGGGCGCGCCCCTGGCGCCCTTCACGTCGGTGAAGAGTTCCCGGATGCGGGCGTGCTGGTCGATCAGCATGTCGATCACGTCGTCGTCGTGGCGCGCGCTCGCGGTCATGCGCCTGCCCTCCTCGCTCCGTGCGGCCCGGCCGCCGGCCGATGGTGAGGGTACCGAGTACCCGGCGAGCGCGCCACGACACGTCGGACGGCCGACACGTCCGGACGACCGTCACGGCGCCGCGGCACGCGCGATGCGCCCGACGGCCGTGGCCACCACGGCGGGGTCGTGGGCCTCGGTGTCCAGGGCCCGGTGGATGGTGAGGCCCTCGATCAGGGCGTCGAGCAGGCGGGCGGTCGTCGGATCGAAGTGTCGTTCCAGCGCCTGCCGGCTCCGGGCCATCCAGGCGTTGGTGATGTCCCGGAAGGCGGGTTCGCGGGCGGCCAGCGTGTAGAGCTCGTGCGTCAGCACCAGGTCGCGCCGGTCGGTCAGGACGTCGCGGGTGATGAGGTCGACCACCGCCCGCCGCGCGGCGTCGAGGTCGCCGGCGGCGGCCATGACCTGCGCGAACCCGTCGCTTACGGAGGTGGCGAAGCGGCCGAACGCCTCGCGCAGCAGTTCGTCCATGCCCGTGAAGTGGTAGGTCATGGAGCCCAGCGGCACGCCGGCCCTGGCCGCCACCCGGCGGTGCGAGGTGCCCGCGACGCCGACCTCGGCGATCACGTCGAGGCAGGCGTCGATGATCCGGTCGCGGCGGCCCGGATCGCCGCGACCGGTCCCGGTGGGGGACACAGCGGGCTCAGATCTTCCGGACGACGCGGGCGGGGTTGCCCACCGCCACCGCGTTCGCCGGGAGGCCGCGGGTGACCACGGCGCCGGCGCCGACGACGGTGTTGTCCCCGATGGTCACCCCCGGGCAGACGATCACCCCGCCGCCGAGCCAGACGTTGTCACCGAGCGTGATCGGCCTGGCCGCCTCCAGCTTGTCCCGGCGCGGCCCGGGCTCGATGGGGTGGGTCGGGGTCAGCAGCTGGACGTTGGGGCCGATCTGGCAGTCCTCCCCGATGGTGATCGCCGCCACGTCCAGGGCGGTCAGGTTGAAGTTGACGAAGGTCCGCGCGCCGATGTGGACGTTCTCGCCGTAGTCGACGAACAGCGGGGGCCTGACCACGGCGTCCTGACCGAGACTCCCGAGCACCTCGGCCAGGATCTCCCGCGCCCGGTCGTCCCGGCCGGCCACCACCTCCAGCCGGAACTCATCGAGCATCCTGACGGCCCGCCGCGCGATGGCGGCGCTCTCCGGATCGTCGGCGACGTAGAGCTCACCGGCGAGCATCCGCTCCCGGTTGGTGCGCGGATCCCCGGCGAAGTAGTCGTTCGCATTCACGCGTACGATCGTACACTCCGGGGTGTACGACCGTACGCGCCAGCTCACGACCGGGATCTCGGCACGGCGAGCTCGGGCGCCGGGCCGAAGCCGTGCCCGTCAGTGGCCGTCATCGCGGGACGACCACCGCTACTCGAACGGGGTGGGGTCGCCCGCGCCGCGACGCACCAGCTCGGGCGACCCCTCGGAGAAGTCCACGACCGTGGTCGGTTCGAGGCCGCAGTCCCCGGAGTCGAGGACCGCGTCCACGACGTGGTCGAGGCGCTCCTTGATCTCCCAGCCGTAGGTGAGGGGTTCCTCCTCGCCGGGCAGCAGCAGCGTGCTCGACATCAGCGGTTCCCCCAGCTCGGCCAGCAGTGCCTGGGCGGCGACGTGCTCCGGGATCCTCACCCCGACGGTCTTCCGCTTCGGGTGCAGCAGCCTGCGCGGCGCCTCCTTCGACGCCGGCAGGATGAACGTGTAGCGGCCAGGCGTCGCCGCCTTGATCGCGCGGAACGCCGTGTTGTCCATCCGGACGAACTGCCCGAGCTGCGCGAAGTCCCGGCACACCAGGGTGAAGTGGTGCCGGTCGTCGAGGCGGCGGATGGCCCGGATGCGCTCCAGGCCGGCGCCGTCGCCGAGCCGGCACCCCAACGCGTAGCACGAGTCCGTCGGATAGACGATCAGCCCGCCGTCCCGAACGACGTCGGCCACCTGCCCGATCGTCCGCCGCTGCGGATTCTCCGGATGCACATCGAAGTACTTCGCCATGCCGCGAGCCTAGGGCCTGCTCCGGCGTGCTCCGGCGCCGCCCGGCGCCTCAGGACAGGAAGCCGCCGTACCGGCCGTTCCTGATCCCGTTCTTCTGCGACTGGTTGAAGTGGCAGTTCGGGTAGTCGTAGAACGACGCCGACATCGGCGTGCCGTCGGTGAACGACGAGTCGGGCAGCCCCAGGGCGTGGCCGAGCTCGTGCACCATGCCGCCGTACCACCGGTTCATGTTGCCGCCGATGCCCGCCGCGCCGTCCGCGTCGTGGCCGCTGAGGATCACCCAGCCGGCGCCGCCGCCACCGCCCGACACGCCCTGCTTCTCGGCGCTGATCTCACCGACGCACAGCCACCGCGAGTCGGGGGACACCAGCCCGAACCTGGACATCAGTTCCTGCTGCATGTTGAAGACCACCCACCAGTACTGCTCGCCACCGTTCGGCGTGTTCTCGTACCAGGAGCGTGGGTGGTTGCCCGTGACGACCTCCACCACCGGCTCGTTCAGGGTGAACGTGACGCCGAGCTCCTGCTGGTAGTAGCGCCGCGACTCCCGCATCACGCCCGCGATGCCGTCGGGGTACCGCTGGTCGTTCGCCACGTCCGACGGCCGGAGCCAGAAGACCCGAACCGTCCCGTTCGGCGGGGCGGCCGCCGCCTGGGCGGTGCCCGCCAGGGCCGTCGAACCCAACGCCGCCACGCCGCCCGCCGCCGCGGCCAACACCGCGCGACGGGTGAACCTGCAAGTCTGCACCGGACGTTCCTCCTCGATGAGAAGTGTGCCCATGACAAAAACAAGCTAGCAGCGAAGTGCCGTCGCTACTCCACGCTCGTCGCCGGCTTGGCCGGGAACGCGCTGGCCTGGGTCAGGCGGTAGCGCGAGGGCGGCATCCCGTACTGGTCGACGAACGCCTGCCTGAGGGTCTCGGCCGAGCCGAAGCCGCACCGGCTCGCGACGCCGGCCATCGGCAGCGACGTGGTGGCCAGCAGCTGGGCCGCGGCCTCGGTGCGGGCCCGGCGCACGAACCGCCCAGGGGTCTGGCCGAGTTCCCGCAGGAACAGCCGGGTCAGATGGCGCTCGCTCACCCCGGCGCCGGCCGCCAGCGTCGCCGTGGTCAGGTCGCCGTCCGGCTGGCCGGTGATCCGGGCCACGACCCGCTTCACGAGGCCGTCGGCGAGCGGCGGGTCCTGGGTGAACATGCTCATCTGCGCCTGGTTCCCCGGGCGTTGCAGATAGGTCACCAGGTAGCGGGCCACCGTCCTGGCGAGCGTGGCGCCGTGGTCCTCCTCGATGAACGCCAGGGTGAGGTCCAGGGCGCTGGTGACACCGGCCGCGGTGGCCACGTTGCCGTCCCGGACGAAGATCGGGTCGGCGTCGACGGCGACCTCGGGATGGCGGGCGGCGAGCCGGGGCGCGAACTCCCAGTGGGTGGTGGCGCGCCGGCCGTCGAGCAGGCCGGCGGCGGCCAGCACCTCGGCGCCGGTGCACACGGAGGCGACGCGACGGCTCTCCCGCGCGAGGCGCCTGACATGGCCGACCAACGCCTCGCTGGCGGCCGCCTCCTCGTGGCCGATTCCCCCGGAGACGACGAGCGTGTCGAGCGGCCCGGTGAGCCGCTCGACGGCCCGCTGGCCCTGCAACGTCAACCCGTTGGCGCAGACGATGGGGTGGCCGGAAGGGGTGGCGAGGAACACGTCGTAGGGCGGCGCGGCGCCGTGGTGGTTCGCCATGATCAGACTCGTCGTCACGCACGAGATGTCGAGCAACTCGGCCGCGTGGTACCCGACCACGGCCACTCGTCGTCCGGTCACGGCACGACCCTATGCCGGAAGGACGGGGAGCCCAAGTATTCGGCCCTGCCAGCCGCCAGGCCTTGGCGGGCCCGCCGGCCGCCGGGACCGTGGGCGGCATGACCAGGACCCGCACCACCCCGACGGCATCCACCGACACCGATCCCCTTGCCGCCAGGCGGCGTTGGAGACGGTTCGCGCTGCACTACGTCGAGATGATCGTCGCCATGTTCGTCGGCATGTTCGCACTCGACCTGCTGTGGTCCGCCGCCGGGGTCGACCTCTCCCACGACCGGGATCCCGAACTCGCCTATCTGCTGATGGCGTTCGACATGTCCGCCGGCATGGCCGCCTGGATGCGCTTCCGACGCCACGGCTGGGGCGTGACGCTGGAGATGTGCGGCGCCATGTTCGCCCCGGTCGTCCCGCTGTTCCCCCTCCTGTGGTGGGGCGTGATCGACGGGATGACCCTGATGATGGTGGCGCACACGGCGATGTTCCCGCTCATGCTTGCCGTCATGCTGCGCCGCCGCGACGAGTACGCGCACGGCCACGCCCACCACTGAGCGACCCCGTGGTTCCGCCACGGCGTTGCGGCGCCATCCCGGGACGCCGGCCGGCCGCCGCCGGCGTCACGGCACCCGGGTCACAGGGTCCACGGCACCACGACCAGCGCGCCCCAGGCGAGCACCGGGCCGATGCCGACGATCCCCACCGTGTAGCTCATCACCTGGCGGTAGAACCGCTCCCGGTCCACGCCCCTGGCGTTGCTCAGCACGAGGGCGCCGTTGGTGGAGAACGGGGAGACGTCCACGATGGTCGTGGAGATCGCCAGGGCCGCGATCAGGCCGGCCGCGTTCAGGTGGCTGGAGAGCAGCAGCGGCACGGCGATCGGGATGATGGTGGTCAGGATCGCGGTGGAGGAGGCGAAGGCCGAGGTCACCGCGACCGTGAAGCACAGCAGCAGCGCCACGATCAGGGGGGCGCCGACGCCGGCCGCGTGTTCGGAGATCAGCTCGATGGTCCCGGCGTGCTCCAGCATGGCGATGTAGGTCATCATGCCGGCCACCAGCAGGATCGTGGACCAGCCGATGCCCTCGATGGCCTTCTCCTGGTTCTTCATGTCGACCAGCGCGAGCACCGCGCCGGCGGCCAGCGCCAGGAAGCCGATCTGCAGCTCGAAGACGAGGGCGCCGACGACCAGGACCAGCAGCGCGACCAGGGTCAGCCCCTGCCGCCAGGTCACGCCGGGGGAGCCGGGGGCCGCGGCGGCGTCGGCCTCGTCCGGCACGGCGTCCGATGCGGCGTCCGAGGCCGCCGCGCCCGCCGAGACCCGGGCCGCGGCGTTCGTCCCGCGGCGGAGGAGCACGAAGGTCAGCAGCGAGAGCAGCAGGTTGAAGCCGAAGCTGGCGAGGAACAGGGTGGGCGCCGAGACGGAGATCGAGGTGCCCTCGACCATGTCGAGGACCAGCGCCCCGGAGACCGCGACCGGCGAGAACGCGCCGGCGTGCGCGCCGCTGATCACCACCATGCCCATCATCAGCGGGTTCAGCCGGTGCTTGAACGCGAAGTCCATGCCGATCGGCGCCAGGATGGCGACGGCCGCCGGGGTGAAGGTGCCGAACGCGGTGAGCGCCGCGGCCACGAAGAAGAGCACCCAGGGGATCAGGGCCACCTTGCCGCGCACCAGCCGCACGCTGGCCGCGACCAGCAGGTCGATGGTGCCGTTGCGGCGGGCGATAGAGAAGAGGTAGGTGACCCCGACGATCGTCACGAACAGGTTCACCGGGAAGCCCTCGAAGATCTCGTCCTCGGTCATGCCGAGCGAGGCGGTGCCGATCACGAAGGTGGCGACGAAGGCGAGGATCCCGATGTTGATCGGCAAGACGGTACCGACGAGGAACATGACCAGCAGCGCGCCGATGGATATGACTTCAGCAGACATCGTTGTCCTTAGCGGTGCGGGAAAAAGGGGGGAGGCGGGGATATGGGAGATGCCGCTAGGCCGCGGTGGGGACCGGTTCCGGCACGAAGATCTCGGCGTCGCACAACACGCGGGCGGCGCGACGCACGGTGACCCGGTGGGGTCCCGCGGAGTCGATATCGGCGCAGGTGACCTCGACGACACCGGCGGGTGTGCCGATGCGCAGCCGAGTGTCCGCTGTCGCCGTGGATACCATCCGCACCACCGATTCGTCGACCAGGTTGGCCGCGGCGACGGCGACGGCCGAGGTGAGGCCGATCGCCGGGTGCGGGTCGTTCATGGTGAGCATCCGCACCGACACGTCGTAGTCGGTCGCGGCGACGCGCTCCCCGGTCGAGCTGACGTAGGGCACCGGCGCGCCGACCAGCCCCACCTTGGGTACGGCGTCCACCGGCGGCTCGCCCGGGCGGCGCAGGCCCATCAGGGGTGCGGCGGCGTGGCGCACCGCGCGCAGCCAGCCGACGTCGCCGCGCACGGCGGCGATCGACTCCGCGCCGGTGCGGCCGGTCGCGGCGGCGTCCACCGCGACGACCGGCGCCCCGGCGTCGAGCATGGTGACGGGCACCCGCTCGTCGCCGACCCGCAGCTCGTCGAGCGGGCTCCCGGTGGGGAGCAGCGCCCCGGTGGACCGCCCGGCCGCGTCCACGAAGGTCAGCCCGACGGCCACGCCGCCCGACCTGGTGCCCGGCACGGTCTCGGTGCCGAACTCGTGGGCGACGCCGCCCGCGGTGTCGACGCCGGCCTCCAGGACGGCGCCGGTGTTGGTGTTGCGCATCACGACCCGGGTCAGGTCGCCCTCGATGGGGACCAGCCCCCTGGTGACCGCCCAGAGCGCGATGGCGGTGGCGCAGTTGCCGCAGTTGCTGCCCCACTCGACCCGGCCGACGCCGATGCCGACCTGGCCGAACAGGTACTCGACGTCGACGCCCTCGTCGGCGCAGGGCCTGACGACCGCCGCCTTCGAGGTCGTCGGCGTGGCACCGCCGACGCCGTCCAGGTGTACCGGGTCGGTGGCGCCGTAGGCGTTGACGAGCAGGCGCTCGAGACCGTCCATCGACGAGGGGACGTCGCGGTGGTCGAAGAGCCAGCACTTGCTCGTGCCACCACGCACCAGACTCGCGGGAACGCGCACTGCGACCGTCCTTCCGTGCTTGTTGCGGAGGGTGAACGCGGTCACGATGGCAGCGCTGAGGGTTGAGAACAATACCTGGAAACTTGAGGCGCCTTTAGCTGAGCTAAAGGCTATTCTCGGGGCGTGCTGAACGTGAAGAGACTGCTCCTGCTCACCGAGATCGCCGAGCACGGCTCGCTCACGGCGGCCGCGGTCGCCGCCGGGATGACCGCGTCCGCCGCCTCGCAGCAGATGTCCCGGCTGGAGGCGGAGGTCGGCCAGCCGCTGCTCGAACGGCTGCCGCGCGGCGTCCGGCTGACCGGCGCGGGGGCGGCGCTCGTCGCGCACGGCAGGTCGATCAGGCGCGAACTTCGCGCCGCCGAGGCGGACCTCGACGCCTTCGCCAGGCTCGACCGCGGCACCGTGCGCCTCGGCTCGTTCCCCACCGTCAGCGCCTCGCTGCTGCCGCTCGCCCTGACCCGGTTCGCCCGCGCCCACCCCGGGGCGCGGGTGGAGGTCAGATCGGCCATGCTGGCCCAGCTGCGCGAGATGCTCTACACCGGCGAGGTGGAGCTCGCGCTGCTCTGGGACTACCGGTGGAACCGGGTCACCGACGACTCGCTCACGGTCAGCCACCTCCTCAACGACCCGACCGTGCTGGTCGTCCCCGCCACCTCCGAGCTGCTGGCCGAGCCCGAGATCAGCCTCGGCTCGCTCGCGACCCAGGACTGGATCATCCGCGCCGACAACCACCCCGTCGCCGACGTGTTGCGGCGCAGCTGCCGGCTGGCCGGCTTCGAGCCGAGGATCGCCTACGAGTCGCACGACTACCAGGAGGCGCAGGCGATGGTCGCCGCGGGCCTCGGCATCGCCATCGCGCCCCGGCTCGCGCTCACCAACCGGCGGGACGACGTGCGGCTCGTGCGGTTCGGATCCGACGTGCCGGCCCCCATCCGCCGGATCCTGCTGGCCCGCCCGAAGGACCGGGAGGCGACGCCCGCCGTGTCGGCCATGACGGAGATCCTCGGCGCGGTGGCGCAGCGGTTCATGACGGCCGACCTGGCACGCAGTCAACTCGGCTCCGTCCGCCGGCGCGGCGCCCAACGGGCCGACCGCCGGCCGGGAACCGAGCCGTGATCGGCCACGGGGCGGGAGCGGTGGGGGTGTTGACGTGCCATGTTCCGCGTGGTGCACTCGACGGTGCCCAACGGCGGCAGGAGAGGAAGCCGGTGCGATTCCGGCGCGGTCCCGCCACTGTCACCGGGGAGTGCTCTCCCACCCGTAGGTCACGGCCCGCAGGGGCTGGAAGGCCGGGGGAGCGCGGATCCGGGAGCCAGGAGACTCTCACCGCCGGTCGCGTCGAACCAGGGCGAGGACCCTGAGTGAGGACGTTCCCATGCCTGGCCGCCGCCCGCCCCCTGCCCCCCGCCGTGCCCTTCGGAGCGTGAGCCCGGCCGGCTGAGCCGATGCGCCCACCACAGTCCGTGGCGTGCGGTCTGGCCCTCGGCTATTTCGCCGACCTGGTGTTCGGCGACCCGCGCCGCGGCCATCCCGTCGCCGGCATCGGCCGGGCCGCCGCCGCCCTGGAACGCCGCCTCTGGCGCGACAGCCGGGCCGCCGGCGCGGCCCACGTGCCGGCGTTCGTCGCCGGCGCCGCCGCCGTGACGGCGCC
>NZ_BAAGPR010000183.1:0-9347 GCF_054783955.1 Streptomyces mayteni
CGCCGGCGCCGTCCGCGCCGTGCTCGCCACCGAGCCGGCCGTGCGCGCCGCCCGACTCGTGCCGGGCGGCCCGAACGCCGACGGCACCCTGGCGCTGCTGGTCGGCCCGGACGCGCCGACCGCCGACGCCGTCCGCCGGGTGGCCGGCGCCCTCGCCGCCGACCCGACGCTCCGGGCCCACCTGGTGCGCGGCCTCCAGCTCGCCGTGCTGCCGCCCGACGCCACGCTGCCTGGCGAGCCGACCTACCGCCGCTGAGCCCACCGCCGGCGGGCCACGCCGGGCTCACTCGCATGGCGGCAAGGACATGCGTCCGGTACGCCGGTGCCGGAGACTGCCAGCACGACCGAACGTCTGGCACTGGAGGGCGCCATGTCCGCCGAGAGCGAGCCCGGCAAGACCGACTCCGCCGCCACCGAACCCATGGCGGATACCGAGGCGATGGAGCAGCCGCTCCTCGCCGAGTTCCTTGGCACCCTGCTCCTGGTCTTCTTCGCCGTCGGATCCGCCGTGTTGGCCGGCGAGTTCATCGGCACGCTGGGCATCTCGCTGGCGTTCGCCTTCGTGCTGCTCGGTCTGATCTACATGTTCGGCCACGTCTCAGGGGCCCACGTGAACCCCGCGGTCACCCTCGGCATGCTGCTCGCCGGGCGGATGGAGGTGCGGGCCGCCGTGGCCTACTGGATCGCCCAGTTCGCCGGCGCCATCGTCGGCGCCGCGCTGCTCTTCCTGGTGGCCAAGCAGGTGCCGGGGCTCGGCACGCACGGCGCGTTCGGCAGCAACGGCTTCGACGACCGCTCGGCGGTGGGCCTCTCGCTCGGCGGCGCGTTCGTCATCGAGGCGGTGCTGACGTTCCTGCTGGTCTTCGTCTACCTCTCCGCCACCCCGCGGGTGGCGCTGCGCGGCTTCGACGCCGTGCCGGTCGGCCTGGCCCTGGGCGCCATCAGCCTGGTGGGCATCCCGTTGACCGGGGCCGGGGTCAACCCGGCGCGCAGCCTGGCCACCGCGATCTTCGCGACCGGCTCGGCGCTCTCCCAGCTGTGGCTGTTCATCGTCGCGCCGCTGGTCGGCGCCGGGGTGGCGGTGCTGGTGCACCAGGTGATCCACCCCGGGAACGGCGGCTGGCTCAGCGACCTGAACGCGAGGCGGGCGAACCGAGGACCGGCCCGGTGAACTTCTCGCCAGGACCCTGGCCCGGCTCGTCGGGCACCGCCGACGCCTCGCGGAACGCCAGCTGCAGCGACTTCAGACCGTCCCGCAGGGGCGCCGCGTGGTAGGAGCCGACCTCGGTGGCGCTGGCCGTCACCAGGCCGGCGAGCGCGGTGATCAGCTTGCGGGCCTCGTCCAGGTCCTTGTGGGCCTCGCCGCCCTCGGCCAGCCCCAGGTTGACCGCCGCCGAGCTCATCAGGTGCACCGCCACGGTGGTGATCACCTCGACCGCCGGCACGTCGGCGATGTCGCGGGTCAGATCCTGGACATTCTCGCCCCGGACGTCGGCGTCGGCGGCCCCGCCGTCGGGGGCGGCGTGGTCGGGGGTCTCGCCGGGACGGCCGGCCGGTGCGGTGTCGCTCATGCCGACCAGGGTAGGCCCGGCCCAGGGCCGCCCCGCGCCCGCCCCGGGCGGCCGGATACCGTCGGAGAACGACGGGATCCCGGCTGGAAGCGACTGTCGCCGGGGTGGTGTAACCTGATATGCGACCGGCCGGACACTCGAGTGCCCGGCCCGCAAGTGGAGGCTCCGCACTCCCACCTGATCGGCCCGAGAGGCTGGCAGGTCAATGGTCAGGCTGCGCCCCGCGGTGATGCTGCGGCGGTGCTCCCGGTCTGCAAGGAGCCCCGCCTGTGTGCCGTTCGGGGCGTTTTCTGCGTCCTGGAGCGGCTGTCCGCCAGGAACGATCCCGGCACGGCTGTCCGCCAGGCAACCGTGCGGCGCAAACCGAGGAGGCCCCATCAGCGCCGAGCCCCGTATCAACGACCGGATTCGCGTCCCCGAGGTGCGACTCGTCGGTCCCAGTGGCGAGCAGGTCGGCATTGTGCCGCTTGCCAAGGCCCTGGAGCTTGCCCAGGAGTACGACCTGGACCTGGTCGAGGTGGCGGCCAACGCCCGCCCGCCGGTCTGCAAGCTCATGGACTACGGAAAGTTCAAGTACGAGTCGGCCATGAAGGCCCGTGAGGCGCGCAAGAACCAGGCGCACACGGTGATCAAGGAGATGAAGCTCCGGCCGAAGATCGATCCGCACGACTACGACACCAAGAAGGGTCACGTCGTCCGGTTCCTCAAGCAGGGGGACAAGGTCAAGATCACGATCATGTTCCGCGGTCGTGAGCAGTCCCGCCCCGAGCTGGGCTACCGGCTGCTGCAGCGGCTCGCTGAGGACGTCCAGGATCTGGGCTTTGTCGAGTCGAACCCCAAGCAGGACGGCCGGAACATGATCATGGTTCTCGGTCCGCACAAGAAGAAGACCGAGGCGATGGCCGAGGCGCGGGAGGCACAGGCCGTCCGCAAGGCCGAGCGCCAGCAGGCCGAGCGCGAGCAGGCCGAGCGCCAGCAGGGCAAGGCGTCGGCCTGACGCGGCCGGCGCCCCCGGCCGGGCGTCAACGATCAGCAAGACGACGAGGAGAGAACGGCGACATGCCGAAGAACAAGACGCACAGCGGTGCCAGTAAGCGCTTCAAGATCACTGGCTCCGGCAAGGTGATGCGCCCTCGCGCCGGTCGCCGTCACTACCTGGAGCACAAGCCGTCGACGCTGACCCGTCGCCTCGCCGGTGTGACGGAGACGGCTCCGGCCGACGCCAAGAGGATCAAGAAGCTTCTCGGCAAGTGACCCGCGGGTCCGCAGGCCGACCAGCCGCGGACACCCGGGCGTCCGACCGGGACCCCATCCGTTTCAGGACCGCGTGACCATCCCGCGGCCCCCCTACAAGGAGTACACACGTGGCACGCGTCAAGCGGGCAGTCAACGCCCACAAGAAGCGCCGGGCTGTTCTGGAGCAGGCCAGCGGCTACCGCGGTCAGCGCTCGCGCCTCTACCGCAAGGCGAAGGAGCAGGTCACCCACTCCCTCGTCTACAACTACAACGACCGCAAGAAGCGCAAGGGCGACTTCCGGCAGCTGTGGATCCAGCGGATCAACGCCGCCGCCCGCGCCAACGGCGTCACCTACAACCGCTTCATCCAGGGCCTGAAGGCCGCTGAGATCGAGGTGGACCGGAAGATGCTCGCCGAGCTCGCGGTCAACGACCCGAACGCGTTCGCGGTCCTGGTCGAGACGGCCCAGAAGGCGCTGCCCAGCGACGTCAACGCCCCCAAGGCCGCCTGAGCGACCCGCTCCGGCTTCACGCCATCGCCCGGACCCGCAGGCCCCGCGCCTGCGGGTCCGGCGCTTTCGCCCCCGGCCCCGCCCCAGCGGCGCCAGCCGAAGAGATAGCGAGTTCCCACGCCCATGCCCTCCGCCGCCGAGCTGACCTCCGCACGCTCCCCGCGCGTCGTCGCCGCGCGGCGGCTGGCCCGTCGCAGCTTCCGCGGCAAGGAGCGCAGGTTCCTCGCCGAGGGGCCGCAGGCCGTGCGGGAGGCCGCCACCCACCGGGCGGGCGGCGAGCGCACCCTCGTGGAGCTCTTCGCCACCCCCGAGGCCGCCGAGCGGCACGGCGACGTCGTCGAGGCGGCCCGCGCGGCCGGCGCCCCCGTGCACCGGGCCAGCGAGGAGATCGTCGCCGGCATCTCGCAGACCGTGACGCCGCAGGGCATGGTGGGGGTCTGCCGCTTCCTCGACCGGCCGGTCGAGGAGATCCTGGCCGCCGGGCCCCGGCTGGTCGCCGTCCTCGCCCACGTCCGCGACCCGGGCAACGCCGGCACCGTGCTCCGCTGCGCCGACGCCGCCGGCGCCGACGCCGTGATCCTCACCGACGCCTCGGTCGACCTCTACAACCCCAAGGCGGTGCGCGCCTCGGTCGGCAGCCTGTTCCACCTGCCGGTGGCCGTGGGCGTCCCCGTCGAGCGCGCCGTCGCCGGCCTCGTCGCGGCCGGCGCCCGGGTGCTGGCCGCGGACGGCGGCGGCGACCACGACCTGGACGCCGAGCTCGACGCCGGCGCCATGGGCGGGCCCACCGCCTGGATCTTCGGCAACGAGGCGTGGGGCCTGCCCGCCGAGACCCGGGAGCTGGCCGACGCCGTGGTCCGCGTCCCCATCCACGGCCGGGCCGAGAGCCTGAACCTGGCCACCGCCGCCGCCGTCTGCCTCTACGCCTCGGCACGCGCCCAGCGGGCGGCGGGCGGCTGCCGGGCGGTGGCGGACCGGCCATCCGAGCGCCCGGAAGGGCATCGCCCGCCCCACCGGGGGAGGGATGAACCCGAACAGCCCTAGTAGGCTGACAGCACAGCGAGAGGGGCGCACGGGGATGGACACCGCAGGCGGTGCCGGGGAGCTCGGCCTGACGCCCGACGACCTGCCCGACGGCCTGGTCGTCGCCGACGACGCCGGCGAGGTGATCTGCTTCAACGCCGAGGCCACCCGGCTCACCGGCCGGCTCGCCGCCGAGGCCCTGGGCCGCCCCATCGAGGAGGCCCTGCCGCTCCAGGACACCGACGGCCGCGGCTGGTGGCCGCTGACCGACCCCTACCGCGGCCCGGCCACCCGCACCGGGCAGCCCGAGCGCGCCCTGTTACTGCCCGGCGGCGGCGAGGTGCTGGTCACCGCCCGCTACGTGCGGGCCCACCCGGCGGGGCCCGTCCGCCGCCTCGTGGTCACCCTGCGCGCCACCGACGCCAGGCAGCGCGCCGAGCGAAGCGACGCCGAGCTGATCGCCACCGTGGCGCACGAACTGCGCTCCCCACTCACCTCGGTCAAGGGCTTCACCGCCACCATGCTCGACAAGTGGGAGCGGTTCACCGACGACCAGAAGAAGCTGATGCTGCAGACCGTCGACAGCGACGCGGACCGCGTGACCCGGCTCATCACCGAGCTGCTCGACGTCTCCAGGATCGACTCGGGCCGGCTCGAGATCCGGCGCCAGCCCGTCCGGCTCGACGAGGCCGTGCGCCGGCACGTCGAGACCCTGGTCAACGGCGGCCTGGCGGCCGACCGCTTCGACCTGCGGATCGCCGATTCGCTGCCCGACCTCTGGGCCGACCCGGACAAGATCGACCAGGTGCTCGGCAACCTGCTGGAAAACGCCGTGCGGCACGGCGCGGGAACCGTCACCATCGAGATGGACCGGGCCCCCGGCAGGGAAGACCCCGCCAGCCAGGCAGGCCCCGTCAGCCAGGAAGGAACGACGGTCACCGTGAGCGACGAAGGCCCCGGCATCCCCGAGGACGCCACCCACCGGGTCTTCACGCGCTTCTGGCGCGGCAACGACCGCGGCGGCACCGGGCTCGGCCTCTACATCGTCAAGGGCATCGTCGAGGCGCACGGCGGCACCGTCACGGTCGGCCGCACCGCCAGGGGCGGCGCCAGGTTCCGATTTACCCTGCCCGCGGGCACCCCGGCGTTCCTCTCGTGATCCCCCGCGATTGGCACCGATCGCACCCGATCACCGCCGGCCGTGGCCGCGGGCGCACCTCGCCCTGACACCGCGGACCCATGCCCTCGCGCGCCCCCCGTAGACTCGGCCCGGGGCGCGCAGCGGGGCGCCACGCCAAACGGAAGCAACGGAAGAGATGTCGGCACCCAACAAGTCGTACGACCCTGTCGAGGTCGAGGCACTGAAACCGGAACAGATCGACCGAGCGCGGGACGAGGCGTTCGCGGCCATCGCGGCCGCCGCCAGCCTCGACGAGCTGCGCGACGTCAAGGTGGCCCACGCCGGCGACCGGTCGCCCCTCGCCCTGGCCAACCGCGAGATCGGCGCGCTCCCGCCACACGCCAAGGCCGAGGCCGGCCGCCGCGTCGGCCAGGCCAGGAAGGCGGTGAGCGGCGCCTTCGCCGCCCGTCAGGAGGAGCTGGAGGCCGAGCGCGACGAGCGCGTGCTGGTCGAGGAGGCGGTGGATGTCACCCTGCCCTACGACCGCCGCCCGGCCGGCGCCCGGCACCCGCTGACCACGCTCTCCGAGCGCATCGAGGACATCTTCACGGCGATGGGCTACGAGGTCGCCGAGGGTCCCGAGGTCGAGGCCGAGTGGTTCAACTTCGACGCCCTCAACATCGGCCCCGACCACCCGGCGCGCACCACCCACGACACCTTCTTCCTCGCCGGCGGCAAGGAGCAGGCGGGTGGCGCCGACGCCGACCTGGTGCTGCGCACCCACACCTCGCCCGTGCAGATCCGCTCCATGCTGGACCGCGAGCCCCCCCTCTACGTGATCTGCCCGGGCCGCGTCTACCGCACCGACGAACTGGACGCCACCCACACCCCCGTCTTCAACCAGGTCGAGCTGCTGGCCATCGACGAGGGCCTGACCATGGCCGACCTCAAGGGCACCCTCGACCACATGGTCCAGTCGCTCTTCGGCGAGGGCATGCGCACCCGGCTGCGGCCGAACTACTTCCCGTTCACCGAGCCGTCCGCCGAGATGGACATGGTGTGCTTCCGCTGCCGCGGCGAGTCCGTCGGCAACCCGGACCGCCCGTGCCGCACCTGCTCGAGCGAGGGCTGGATCGAGCTCGGCGGCTGCGGCGTGGTCAACCCGCGGGTGCTCGTCGCCTGCGGCATCGACCCCGAGCGGTACAGCGGCTTCGCCTTCGGCTTCGGCATCGAGCGACTGCTGATGTTCCGCCACAACGTCGTGGACATGCGAGACATCATCGAGGGTGACGTGCGGTTCACCCGGCCCTTCGGGATGGAGATCTGATGCGCGCCCCGCTTTCCTGGCTGCGGGAATACGTCGACCTGCCCGCCGGGATCACCGGCCGCGACGTCGCGGCCCGGCTGGTCTCCGCCGGCCTCGAGGTCGAGACCGTCGAGCGGCTCGGCGCCGACCTCACGGGACCGCTGGTCGTCGGCCGCGTGCTGGCCATCGAGGAACTGACCGAGTTCAAGAAGCCGATCCGCTACTGCCAGGTGGACGTCGGCACCGCCAACGGCACCGGCCAGCCGCAGAACATCATCTGCGGCGCCAGCAACTTCGCCGTCGGCGACAAGGTCGTGGTCGTGCTGCCCGGCGCCGTGCTGCCCGGCGGCTTCGCGATCACCGCCCGCAAGACGTACGGCCGGGTCTCCGAGGGCATGATCTGCTCCGCCCGCGAACTCGGCATCGGCGACGACCACGCCGGCATCCTCGTCCTGCCGCCCGAGCACGAGGCCGGCACCGACGCCTTCGAGCTGCTCGAACTGGTCGACGAGGTGCTGGACATCGCCGTCACCACCGACCGCGGCTACTGCCTCTCGATGCGCGGTATCGCCCGCGAGACCGCCACCGCCTTCGGCCTTCCGCTGCGCGACCCGGCGCTGCTCGACGTGCCGACCCCCAACGCCGAGGGCTTCCCGGTCCGGGTCGACGACGCCGGCTGCGACCGCTTCGTCGCCCGCACCGTCACCGGCGTGCGGCCCGAGGCCAGGTCCCCGCTCTGGCTCCAGCGGCGGCTCCAGAAGGCCGGCATGCGGCCCATCTCGCTCGCCGTCGACATCACCAACTACGTGATGCTGGAGATCGGCCAGCCGCTGCACGCCTACGACCACGCCCGGGTCACCGGGCCGATCGGCGTCCGCCGCGCCCAGCCGGGCGAGAAGCTCACCACGCTGGACGGCGCGCGCCGTGCCCTCGACCCCGAGGACCTGGTGATCTTCGACGCCAACGGGCCGATCGGCCTGGCCGGCGTCATGGGCGGCCAGGACACCGAGATCGCCGACGCGCCGGGCGACGAGCCCCAGCCGCTGCTCGGCGAGGCCCAGGGCACCACCGAGATCGTCCTGGAGGCCGCCCACTTCGACCCGGTCGCCATCGCCCGCACCGCCCGCCGCCACAAGCTCTCCAGCGAGGCGGCCCGCCGCTTCGAGCGCGGCGTCGACCCGCTGGCCGCCGGCGCGGCCGCGCAGCGCGCCGTCGACCTGCTGGTGCTGCTCGGCGGCGGCACCGCGCAGCCCGGCGTCACCGAGGTCGCCTCCGAGGCGCCCCCGATGCCCATCACCATCCGGGCGGACCACCCCGACCGGGTCGCCGGCATGACCTACGGCCGCGAGACCGTGGTGCGGCGGCTCCAGGAGGTCGGCTGCGCGGTCACCGGCGCCGACCTGCTCACCGTCACCCCGCCGAGCTGGCGTCCCGACCTGACCGACCCCAACGACCTGGCCGAGGAGGTCATCAGGCTCGAGGGCTACGCGGCGCTGCCCTCCACCCTGCCGCGGCCCAAGCCGGGCCGCGGCCTCACCGAGCGGCAGCGGCTGCACCGGCGGGTCGGCCGGGCGCTGGCCGGCGCCGGCTACGTCGAGGCGCCCACCTACCCGTTCATCGGCCAGGCCCAGCTGGACGCGCTCGGTCTCCCGGCCGACGACGACCGGCGGCGCACCGCCCGCCTGATCAACCCGCTCTCCGACGAGGAGCCGGGGCTGCGCACCACGCTGCTGCCCGGGCTGCTCGAAGCGCTGCGGCGCAACGTCGGCCGCGGCACCGGCGACCTCGCGCTCTTCGAGACCGGCCTGGTCTTCCTGCCCACCGGCGACGAGCCCACGCCCGTCAGGCTGCCGGTGACCCGGCGGCCCACGGCCGAGGAGATCGCCCTCCTCGACGCGGCGCTGCCGCGGCAGCCGCGCCGGGTCGCGGTGGTGCTCGCGGGCGCCCGCGAGCCGGGCGGCTGGTGGGGCGAGGGCCGCCCGGCCGGCTGGGCGGACGCCGTCGAGGCCGCGCGCACCGTCGCCGGCGAGGCCGGCGCCGAGCTCGTCACGGAGAACGCCAGGCAGACGCCCTGGCACCCGGGCCGCTGCGCGGCGCTGTACGCGGTGGTGGACGGCGAGCGCACACTGGTCGGCCACGCCGGCGAGCTGCACCCGCGGGTGATCAAGGCGCTCGGCCTCCCCGAGCGTACCTGCGCCATGGAGGCCGACCTGGACGCGCTCCAGGCCGCAGGCAGCGGTGTGCCGTCGGCGCCCGCGGTGTCGTCGTTCCCCGTCGCCACGCAGGACGTCGCGCTGGTCGTCGACGCCGCGGTGCCGGCGGCGGAGGTCGCGGCGGCGCTGCGCGAGGGCGCGGGCGAACTGCTCGAATCGCTGCGGCTGTTCGACGTCTTCACCGGCGAGCAGTTGGGCGCGGGCCGGAAGTCGCTGGCCTACACGCTGCGGTTCCGGGCCCCGGACCGGACGCTCACCGCGGAGGACGCGACGGCCGCCCGTGCGGCGGCGGTCGCGGCGGCGCCGGCGCCGATGGGCGTCACCCAGCGCTGACCACCGGGGGTTTTCCCCCCCCCCCCCCCCCCC
>NZ_BAAGPR010000184.1:0-9347 GCF_054783955.1 Streptomyces mayteni
ACGCCGGCGGCCGGCGGCCCCGGGCCGAGGGGGGCCGCGACCCGGCGCGGGACCGGCCCAGGCGCGGCCAGCGCCGCGAAGGTCGGCGCGGGGGTGTCGCGGCAGACCAGCGCCGCCTTGCCGACGGCCCGCGCCATCAGGCGCCGGTCGCCGAGGAGCCTGGCGGCCTCCTCGTCGGCCCAGCGCTCCGCGCTGTAGGCGACGGCCGTCCGCAGCGGCCGCAGGAACGGGTGGGCGCGGGCCGCGAGTTGGGCGACCAGCAGGAAGCGGTGGTGGCGGTGGGCGAGGTGCACGCGTTCGTGCGCGAAGAGCGCCCGCCGCTCGCGGCCGCTGAGGCAGGCCAGCATGGCGGTGGAGACCACCACGCGGTCGCGCCGGCCCGGCAGGGCGTAGGCGTAGGGGACGTCGTCCGGCAGCACCGCCACCGGGGAGGGCGGCAGGCCGGCGAGCGCGGCCTCGGCGGTGTGCCGGACCCGCCGGTGGTGCCAGAGGGTCAAGACGGCGGCGCAGGCGACGGCCACCAGGGCGGGGATGGAGGCCCGGCCCATGACCTCGTCGAAGGGGACGGCGGCCCGGACCTGGGGGTCGGACCAGCTGTCGGGGAGCGGGTTGCCCGGCACGGCGGCCGTGCCGACGACCGCGATCAGGGCGACGCAGAGCGTGCTGCACAGCGCGAGGACCGCCGTCACGCCGGCCAGCAGCCAGGTCGCCCGGCGTGGGTGGAGATGCTGCTCCGCGAGCCGGGCGATGGGCCAGGCGGTGATGGGCAGGATGAGCGGAAGCAGGACGAACAGGCCCATCGCGTCAGTCCTCCGGCTCCTCGGTGGCCTGGGCGAGCAGCAGCCGCAGCAGGCGCTCGTCGTCCGGGGAGAGCGCGGTGACGAAGCTGGCGAGTACCGCCTCCCGGTCGGTCTCGCGGTCCAGTACCCGACGCATCCGGAGGGCGGCGAGCGCGGCCTCGTCGGCGGCCGCCGACCAGAGGAAGGAGCGGCCGGCCCGCTGCCGGGTCACGGCCTGCTTGGCGAGCAGCCTGGAGAGGATGGTCATCACGGTGGTGTAGGCCAGGTCGCCGCCGAGCCGCTCCTGCACCCAGGCGGCCGAGACCGGCCCGGCGGCCTCGTGCAGCGCGGCGAGCACCTGCGCCTCCAGCTCTCCCTGGCCGCGCCGGCGCGCGCGGGCGTCCCCTGCCGTCACGTCAGCCGCCTTTCGAGCCTCGCGTGTCCGCGCACTCTTCCACTCGTCCGTCCCGAGGGCCATCGTACTGACAGGAGACCGCGTTCCAGCCACCTTCTACAGTGCTGTAGATTTCAGGCCCCTGGCAGCACCCATCACCGAACGGGGGACCGGCTTGGCCGGCACACATCGAAGCAGGCGCGCGAAGTCCGCGCCGCCCAGCCGTGGCAGGCGGATCCTGATGTGGACCGCCATCGGCCTCGCCGTGCTCGTCCTGGCCGCCAGCGGCACCCTCGGCTGGCTCTACTACCAGCTGAACGGCAACATCCAGGCCGCCGAGATCGACGACCGGCTCGGCGACGACCGTCCTGAGGACCTCAGCCCGGACGCCATGACCATGCTGGTGGCGGGCTCCGACACCCGGGAGGGCACCGACGGCGCCTACGGCGAGACCGAGGGCATGCGGTCCGACACGATGATGATCGTGCACATCGCGGCCAACCGTGAGTGGGCCACCGTGGTCTCCATACCCCGGGACTCGTGGGTGTCCATACCCGCCTGCGACCTGGGCGACGGCACCGAGTCGGAGCCGCACCACGGCAAGATCAACGAGTCCTTCGCGATCGGCGGCATGAACGGCGACGTGGGCGGCGCCGCGGCCTGCACCATCAGGACCCTGGAGCAGAACACCGGGCTCCGCATCGACAACTTCGTCTCGCTCGACTTCCTCGGCTTCAAGGAGATGGTCGACGCCCTCGGCGGCGTGGACGTCTGCCTGGACGAGCCGATCCAGGACGACAAGGCCCACGTCGACCTGCCGGCCGGCTGCCAGACCCTGGACGGCGAGGACGCGCTCGGCTTCGTCCGGGTCCGCTACAGCGTCGGCGACGGCAGCGACATCGGGCGCATCGAGCGGCAGCAGGAGTTCATGCGCTCGCTGGCCGAGGAGGCGCAGTCCAAGCTGACCGACCCGACCGCGCTCTACGGCTTCCTCGACGCGGTCACCAGCTCGCTGACCACCGACCCGGAGCTGGCCGGCCTGCGCCCCCTCTACGACCTGGCCGAGGACCTGCAGCGGGTGCCGGAGGAGAACCTGACCTTCATCACGGTGCCCAACTATCCGCGCGAGCTCGACGTCCCCGAGGACACGGCCAACGTGGTCTGGGAGTACCCGCGGGCCAGCCTGCTGTTCGACTCGCTGGCCAGGGACGAGCAGCTGACCGAGGAGGAGCTGGACGCGGCCGCCGAGGAGCTGCCGTCGCTCCGCCCCTCCGACGTCCAGGTCCAGGTGCTGAACGGCACCGGCGTGACGGGGCAGGCGGGCGAGGTGGCCGAGCGGCTCACCAATGCCGGCTTCATCGTGGTGGGCACCGGCAACGCGGCGGCCGGCGAGGTCGCGCACACCGTCGTCGGCTACCCGGAGGGCCTCGCGGAACAGGCGGAACTGCTGGCCGCGCGGGTGCCGGGCGCCACGACCGAGGCCGACGACTCGGGGCCGCCCGGCGCGCTCGTCCTCACGGTGGGCTCGGACTACACCGGCGTCCAGGGCGGCTAGCGGCCGGCTGCCGGTCGGGAAAAGAGGGAGGACGGACCGGCGGGGTGCTCGGTAGCGTGCGGCGCATGCACAGGAGCCGCGTCTACGCGATCATCATCGACGCCCCGACGGCCGAGGCCGAGGCCAGCGCCGCCTTCTGGTCCGCCGCCCTCGGCGCCCCCGCCCGGCCGTTCGAGGAGGCACCGCAGTTCACCACGCTGGTCGGGGCGCTGCCCGGCCTGGTCGCCGCCGTGCAGGCGGTCGACGACGCGCCGCGCTTCCATATCGACATCGAGACCGACGACCTGGACGCCGAGACCGCTCGCCTGCTGGCGCTCGGCGCCGAGGAGGTGTCCCGCTGGCAGGAGTGCCGGATCCTGCGCGCCCCCGGCGGGCACCTGCTGTGTGTGCTGCCGGTGGAGACCGACCCGGCCGACTTCGAGGCCGGGGCCAACGTCTGGCCGTAAGGGAGGGCCGGGGACCGGCCGCCGGCTCAGTCCGGCCCTTCCCCGGCCTGCTCGACCAGCTCCAGGTAGTGGTCCCAGTCCCAGTTGGGGCCCGGGTCGGTGTGGTCGTTCCCCGGCACCTCGACATGGCCGACGATGTGCTCCCGGTCGCGCGGGATGCCGTACCGGTCGCAGAGGAAGCGGGTCAGTTCGGCCGACGAGCGGTACATGGGCTCGGTGAACCAGGCGGGTTCGTCGATGAAGCCCTCGTGCTCGATGCCGATCGAGGAGGCGTTGGCCGTTTTGGCGTGCCAGGCGCTGTCCGCGTCGCGCACCATCTGGGTGACCTCGCCGTCGCGGGAGCGCACCACGTAGTGCGAGCTCACCCGGGCCGCCGGGTTCTGGAACCAGGAGATGGTGCCGTCGTAGTAGCCCTGGGCGACGTGCACGACGACGGTGGTGATCTCGGCGGTGCGGCCGGGCGCGTAGTTCTCGGGGTGGGCCGGCACCCAGCGGGCCGACGGGTAGTCGGGGCCCTCGGTGTCGGCGAGCGCGGAGAGCGGCTGGCCGACGTCCGCGTAGCCGCCGCGCTCCGGGATCACCGGCCGGCCCTCGACGTGCACGGTCTCGCCGGTCGGGATCCGCGCCTCGATGCCGTCGGTCAACAGTCCGTACACGGCGTCTGCGTAGGCGACCGCCGCCACGTCGTCCCCGCCGCCGTAGCGGGCGACGGCCGGGTACCAGGCGCCCGGCTCGGCGCGCTCGGCCGCGTCGAGGCCCAGGCCGTCCGCGTAGGAGCGCAGCACGGCGGCGGCGCCGAGGATGTTGTCGTCGGTGTCGCGGCGCAGCTCGTCGCGGTCGGTGCCGGTGAGTTCGGCGGCCAGCTCCAGGGTCTGCTGGACGGGATTGGACACCAGGTGCATCACGCCGTAGCCGCCCGCCTGGCTGGGGCGCCCCCGGTGTCCTTCGAGTCGGGTCTGGCCGTAGCCGACCGCCACCAGCAGGTCGCGCGGCACGCCGTACTCGTCGGCGGCGCGGGTGAACGCCGCGTTCACCGGCCCGCCGGCGGCGGACGGCCCGGCGGCCTCGGCGGTCTCCGCGACCAGGGCCAGCAGCGCGGCCGACAGCGCGACGCCCACGGCGAACGGCCGATGTGTCGTCATGCGGTGCCCATCTCTCTCCCGACGGCGCCCTGAGGCGGGGATAGACCGGCGACGGCCGGCCAGGAGAAGTCATGCCACGTCTTTCTCCGACCAAAGCCGACCACGACTGAAAGCGGCCGAAACCGATCGGTCGTCACACTCCCTCAGAAGAGGTGGCTCCGGCGGCCGTTCAGTCCGCTTCGCGGAGCCCGACGATCACGGTCGCGTGCCACTCGTCCGACCACACGGGCCGGGTGGTGAGCCCCGCCGCGCCGAACGCGGCGGCGGCCGCCGGCGCCTGCCGCTCGCTCGTCTCCACCAGCAGGCTGCCGCCCGGGGCCAGCCACCCGGGCGCCCCGTCCGCCACCCGGCGCAGCACGTCGAGGCCGTCGGCGCCGCCGTCCAGGGCGAGCAGCGGCTCGTGGTCGCGTGCCTCGGCCGGCAGCAGCCCGACCTCGTCGGTGGGGACGTAGGGCACGTTGGCCACCAGCACGTCCACCCGGCCGCGCAGCGTCTCGGGCAGCGCCCGGTACAGGTCGCCCTCGTGGACGTGGCCGCCGACGCCTGCCAGGTTGCGGCGCGCGCAGCGGACGGCGGCCGGGTCGAGGTCGGCGGCGTGCACCTCGGGTTCTTCGAGCAGGGTCGCCAGCGCGGCGCCGAGCGCGCCCGAGCCGCAGCACAGGTCGAGCACCACGGCCCGGGGCGGGGCGAGCGCTACGGCCTGGTCGACCAGGAACTCGGTGCGCCGCCGCGGCACGAAGACCCCGGGGGCCACGGCGATCCGCAGGCCGTGGAACTCGGCCCAGCCAAGCACCTGTTCGAGCGGCTCGCCGGCCGCGCGGCGGGCGGCGAGCGCGTCGAGTTCGGCGGGGGTCCGCGCCGTCTCGGCCAGCAGCCCGGCCTCGTCCTCGGCGAAGACGCAGCCGGCGCGCCTGAGCCGCTCGACCAGGCCGGCGGGGACGGACACGGCGGCCCGGGGCCGCGCGGGGTCAGGCGTCATTGGGCGCACGCTACCGAGACGGCCTGATCGGGCGCATCCCGATTACGGCGGGCGAGCGGGGCGTCGCGTTAGCCTGACGTCCGGACCGTCCGTTTCACGCCAAGCCTCGGCCGCCCCGGCCACCCCGGCCGCGGCCGCCCTGCCGAAGGAGACCCGGCATGTTCGACGTCCCCGCCCTCCTGACCGAGCTGACCCTGGAGGAGAAGGCGTCGCTGCTCGACGGTTCGGACTTCTGGCACACCCAGCCGGTGGCCCGCCTCGGCATCCCCGCGGTCATGGTCACGGACGGGCCGCACGGGCTGCGCAAGCAGACGGCCGACGGCGACCACCTGGGTCTTGCGCGGAGCGTGCCGGCCACCTGCTTCCCGCCGGCGGTGGGCCTGGCGGCCAGCTGGGACCCGGCGCTGCTCGAACGGGTCGGCGCGGCGCTCGGCAGGGAGTGCCGGGCCGAGCGGGTGACGGTGCTGCTCGGCCCCGGCGTGAACATGAAGCGGACCCCGCTGTGCGGCCGCAACTTCGAGTACTTCTCCGAGGATCCGCTGCTGGCCGGCGAGTTGGCGGCGGCGTTCGTGCGCGGGGTGCAGGGCCAGGGGGTCGGCACCTCGCTCAAGCACTTCGCCGCCAACAACCAGGAGACCGAGCGGATGTCGGTCTCGGCCGAGGTGGACGAGCGGACGCTGCGGGAGATCTATCTGCCGGCCTTCGAGCGGGTGGTCACCGGGGCCCGACCGTGGACCGTGATGTGCTCGTACAACCGGCTCAACGGCACCTACGTGTCGGAGCACCGCTGGCTGCTGACCGAGGTGCTGCGCGAGGAGTGGGGCTTCGACGGCCTGGTGGTCTCCGACTGGGGCGCGGTCAACCGGCGGGACGCGGGGCTGCGGGCCGGCCTCGACCTGGAGATGCCGTCGTCGGGCGGCGCCGGCACCCGCGCGCTGCTCGCCGCGGTCCGTGAGGGGCGGCTGACCGAGGCCGAGGTGGACGAGGCGGCGGCCCGGGTGCTCGGCCTGGTGGACCGGGCCCTGCCGGCGCTCGAACCGGGCCGGACCTTCGACGTCGCGGCGCACCACGAGCTGGCCAGGGAGGCCGCCACCAGCGGGGTGGTGCTACTCCGCAACGACGACGCGATCCTGCCGCTCGACCCGGAGTCGGGCGGCCGGATCGCGGTGGTCGGCGAGTTCGCGCGCAGCCCGCGCTACCAGGGCGCCGGCAGCTCGCAGGTCAACCCCACCCGGCTGGACGACGCGCTCGGCTCGCTGCGCGCCGCGCTCGACGGGGCCCGGGAGGTGACGTTCGCCGCCGGCTACGTCGTGGAGTCCGAGGCGGCCGACCCGACGCTGGTGGCGGAGGCGGTGGAACACGCGCGGGCCGCCGACGTGGTGGTGCTCTTCCTCGGGCTGCCGCCGAGCTACGAGTCCGAGGGCTACGACCGGCCGCACATGGAGCTGCCGGCGCAGCAGATCGAGCTGGTGCGGGCGGTGGCCGAGGTCAACGCCAACGTGGTGGTGGTGCTGTCGAACGGCGCCGCGGTGCTGCTCGACCCGTGGCAGGGCGCGGCCAAGGCGGTCCTCGAGTGCTGGCTGCTCGGGCAGGCGGGCGGCGCCGCGGTGGCCGACGTACTGCTCGGCCTGGCCAACCCGTCGGGCCGGCTGGCCGAGACGATCCCGGTGCGGTACGAGGACAACCCGACGATCGGCGCGTTCCCCGGCGAGCACGGCGCGGTGCGCTACGCGGAGGGCCTGCTGATCGGCTACCGGTGGTACGACGCGCACCGGATCGAGGTGGCCTACCCGTTCGGCCACGGCCTGTCCTATACCACCTTCGAGTACGCGGACCTGACGGTCGACGTGCTGGCGGACGACGCCGCGCCGCGGGTCACGGTGGGCCTCACGGTCACCAACACCGGCCGGCTGGCCGGCCGCGAGACGGTGCAGCTGTACGTCGGCGACCCGGTCTGCTCGGTCTACCGCCCCGAGCGGGAGCTGCGGGCGTTCGCGCGGGTGGCGCTCGAACCGGGGACGAGCGAGCGGGTGACGCTCGAACTCGGCCCGCGCGCCTTCGCGTTCTGGCACACGCCGCTGGGCCGCTGGGTGGTCGAGGGCGGCGCCTTCGACCTGCGGGTCGGCGCCTCGTCCCGCGACATCAGGCTCTCCGCGGTGCTCGACCTGACGGGCGAGGAGATCGCCAGGCCCCTCACCCCCGAGTCGGAGGTCGGCCACTGGCTCGACCACCCCGAGGCCGGCCCCCGCCTGCGGAAGGCCCTGGCCGGCAGCCCCTTCGCATCGATGCTGTCCGACCCCCAACACGGCGAACTCTTCCGCGCCATCCCTCTGATCCGGCTCTCCCGCTTCCCGGGCTTCCCCGTCTCCGAGGAGACCCTCTCCGCCTGGTCGACCTGACCGGGCCGGCCTGCCGGCCTGAGCGGTCCGAAGGGCCAGTCGGGGTTGCGGCCCGGCCTGCCGGCCACTGGCCCCCGGGGCCCGAAAGGGGTCCGCCGGTACGGCGCCGCCGGGCCGCCCCGGTCGATCCGCCAGGTCGGCGCGGCCTACCGGCCTCAGCGGCGCCGGTGCGGCACCGCCACCGGCCGGGCCGGACGGCCCGACGGGTCCGCCCCGGCGCGACGCCCAGCGGGCGTAGCGCGGCGCCGCCGTGAGGCGGCGAGCCTCCGGCGCGACCCAAGGCCGCTCCGGTGCCGGGCCGCCCACGCGACCGGCCCGAAGGGCTCCGCCTTCGCGGCTTCGTCCCTGAGCGGTGAGCCACCGCCCGAACAGCCCGTCGGTCCAAGGCGGTTCGGCAGCGCCACGAAGCGGCCAACCGGCCGGGACGGACGGCCGAGGGTGCCGCTTGCCCACACCGGCCAGCCCACCGCGAGGCGGCCGGCCGGCCGCAGGCGGCCCGTGGTGTGTCAGGTCACGACGAGGGGGAGGCGGACGGGGGGTGGGGGGGGGGTGGGGGTCGGGTCGGTGTGGAAGGACTGGAGGATCAGGGCCGCGAAGCGGCGGGAGGCCGCCGCCGTCGCGGCGGGTGTCGCGGCGCGGATGCCGCCGTTGGCCATCAGCGCCATGATGAGGTCGTCCAGGACGAAGTCCGCCCGCAGCGCGCCCGACTCCTTGGCGCGGCGGACGAGTTCGAGCAGCGGGCCGAGCGCGCGCTCGCGGTGGTCGTCGACGGCCCTGGCCCGGCGGAGGTCCGAGGTGAAGGCGGCCGTGAAGCCCCGGTCGACGGCGTGTATCGCCATCACCTTCTCGACCAGCAGCCGGAACCCCTCCCAGGGGTCGGCCGCCGCCGCGGCCTCGTGGACGATGGCGGTGCACTCGGCCATCTGCTCGGCGAAGGCCGCCGTGAGCAGGTCGTCCTTGGTGGGGAAGCGCCGGTAGAGGGTGGCCGCGCCGACCCCGGCCCGGCGGGCGATCTCCCGCATCGGCACGTCGAGGCCGTCGGCCGCGAACGCCGCGCGCGCCACGGTGAGGATCCGTTCGCGGTTGTCGCGGGCGTCGGAACGCAACTTGTGGAGCACTTCGCCGGTCATCTCTCTCACTTTAGCTATCCGGACGGGGTGTTCCACTACGGTCCGGACGCATGAGAGCTGTTCTGATCACCAGGTACGGGCCGGCCGACGAGCTGCGGGTCGGCGAGGTCGAGGCACCGCACGCGGGTCCCGGCGAGATCCGGATCCGGGTCGTCGCGTCGGGCCTGACGCCGGCCGACACCTATCTGCGCGCCGGCCGGCTGCGCGAGTCGATACCGCTGGCCTTCCCGCACGTGACCGGCGTGGACGCCGCCGGCGTGGTCGACGAGGTCGGCGCCGGCGTCACCGGCGTCGCGCCGGGCGACGCGGTGTTCGGCATGACCGACCCGGCGCGGCTCGGCGGGGGCAACGCCGAGCACGCCGTGCTGATGGCCTGGGCGGCCAAGCCTGCCGCCTGGAGTTGGGACGAGGCGGGCGGCGCCGCGGCCAACGTCGAGACGGCCACCCGGGCCCTCGACCGGCTCGGCGCGGGCGTCGGCGCCGGCCGGGCCGTGCTGGTGCACGGCGCGGCCGGCGGGGTCGG
>NZ_BAAGPR010000185.1:0-9277 GCF_054783955.1 Streptomyces mayteni
GGCGGCGGCCGCCGCCACGCCGCCGGCTCAGCGCGGCGGCCCCCCGCTGAACCTGCGCAGCCCCGGCTATCTCCCGGAGCGGGAGCTGCTCAAGTTCGCCATCCAGTTCCCCGAGCTCGTCGCCCCCGCCTTCGACGCCTACGGCGAGGACGAGTTCACGGCCGCGCCCTACGTGGTGATCCGCCGCGTCATCGCCGAGGCCGGCGGGGTCGTCGCGGCCGACGACGGCTACCTCGGCCGGCTGAGCGAGGCGGCACCCGACGACACGGTCCGCGTGATGATCAACGAGTTCGCCGTCGAGGCCATCGCCACGTCGCGTCGCCAGCGGGAACTGGACCGGCTGGCCGCGGACTACCTGGTCCAGGTCCGCCTCGCCGCCGTCAACCGCCGCATCGCCGACCTCGAGTCGGCCGCGAGGCGCGCGGAGGCGGCCTCGGCCAACGCCGAGTCCGCCGCCGACATCCGCCAGGAACTCTGGACCCTCGTCCAATACCGCACCGCCCTCAAAGAACGCGGCGCCGCGGCCCTGTAGCCGCCGAAGCCGGCCACCGACGGCCCTCCGCCGCGTTCCCGGCGGCCCGCCGGAGGGAGAAAGTGCGCGCACGACCCTCGTGGACGGAGTGTGCCGTACCGCACACTGGGGGCGGTGCCGCTCCGTCGTCCGTCTGTTCACGCTCGCTCCGTCTCCTCCGCTCTTCCCGTGTTGCCCCGCGTGTTCTCCCCGTGCCGCGATCACTGGAGGTCGCCCCGTGCAGACCCAGTCGCTCATCAGCGCGGCTCCGGCCGCCGTCCAGTCGCCCGGTGCCCCACCGCGGAAACGTTCGCGGCACGACGCCGGCGGCGGTGGGGGCGCGGGCGGGTCGGTGGGCACCGGTGACCTCTTCCGCCAGTACCTCCGCGAGATAGGCCGGATACCGCTGCTGACCGCGGCCGAGGAGGTGGAGCTGGCCCGTCGGATCGAGGCCGGTCTTTTCGCCGAGGAGCGGCTGGAGTCGGGCGTCGACCTCGACGACCAGCTGGCGCTCGACCTGGACCATCTCATCGTGCGCGGCCGGCTGGCCAAGCGGCACCTGATCGAGGCCAACCTGCGGCTGGTGGTCTCCGTCGCCAAGCGCTACATCGGCCGCGGCCTCACCATGCTGGACCTCGTCCAGGAGGGCAACCTCGGCCTGATCCGCGCCGTCGAGAAGTTCGACTACGCGCGGGGATTCAAGTTCTCCACCTACGCGACCTGGTGGATTCGGCAGGCCATGTCCCGGGCCATCGCCGACCAGGCCCGCACCATCCGGGTGCCGGTGCACGTCGTGGAGCTGATCAACCGGGTGATCCGCGCGCAGCGCCGGATCCTCCAGGAGCGCGGCCACGAGCCGAGCCCGGCGGAGGTCGCGGTGCTGCTCGGCCTCACCCCGGCCCGGGTCAGCGAGATCCTGCGGCTGGCCCAGGACCCGGTCTCCCTCCAGGCGCCGGTCGGCGACGAGGACGACGTGAACCTGGGCGACCTGATCGAGGACGCGGACGTGCCGTCGCCCGCCGAGTCCGCCGCGTTCTTACTGCTGCGCGAGCAGTTGGAGGCCGTGCTCTCCACCCTCGGCGACCGCGAGCGGCGGGTCGTCGAGCTGCGCTACGGCCTGCTCGACGGGCGTCCCCGCACGTTGGAGGAGATCGGCCGGCTGTTCGGCGTCACCAGGGAGCGGATCCGGCAGATCGAGCACAAGACGCTGAGCAAGCTCCGCGACCACGCCTACGCCGAGCAGCTGCGCGGCTACCTGGACTGACCACCGGTCGTCGCCTCCGGGTGGGTCTGGTCGCGGACCGCCGCGTACTGCTGGAACACGGTCGCGCCGATCGCCGCCTCGTCGCCGGGCTCCAGCGTCTCGCCGAGCGCCGACGGCCAGTCCGGCGGTTCCTCGGCGGTCAGTGTGCCGTCGGCGACGCCCTGCGCCCAGGCGGCCTGTCGGGCCGCGCCGAGCGCGGTGTAGTCGGCGGGCTCGGGGATCACCACCGTGGCGTCGAACAGGCCGGGGGCCAGCGCCCTGACGGCCGGCAGCTCGGCCGCCAAGCCGAGCAGGAAGGCCCGTTCGATGCGGACCCCGCGGTCGCGGAGCACGGCGGTGGCGTCGGCGAGCCCGCACAGCATGCCCTCGAACGCCGCCCGCGCCAGGTGCTCCGGCTTCATGCTCTCCCGCCGCAGGCCGGTCAGGGTGCCCGAGGCGTGCGGGAGTTCCGGGGTGCGCTCGCCCGCCAGATAGGGCAGGAAGACCAGGCCGTGCGCCCCCGGCGTGGAGCGCAGCGCCAACTCGGAGAGGCCGGGCAGGTCGACGCCGAGCAGGTCGGCGGTGCCGCGCAGCACGCGGGTGGCGTTGAGGGTGCGCACCACCGGCAGGTGGCGCCCGGTGGCGTCGGCGTAGGAGGTGATGGTGCCGGTGGGGTCGGTGAGCGCCTCGTCGTGGACGGCGCAGACGGATCCCGAGGCGCCGAGCGAGATGACGGCGTCGCCGGGGCCGACGCCGAGCCCGAACGCGGCGGCCATGGTCTCGCCGGTGCCGGCCGAGATCAGCAGCCCTTCGGGGGTGCGCCCGGCCGGTTCGGCCGGGCCGAGCACCTCGGGCAGCTCGACCTCGTGGCCCAGGGCGAGTTCGGCCAGCTCGTGTCGCCAGGACTCGGAGACGGCCGACCAGTAGCCGGTGGCGGAGGCGGCGCCCCGGTCGGTGGTCCAGCGGCCCCGCCGGCCGAGCAGCTGCCAGACCAGCCAGTCCTGCGCCTGGAGCACCGCCACGGCCCGGCGGGCCGCCTCGGGTTCGGCGCGGCCGAGCCAGCGCAGCTGGGTCACCGGGTGGCCGGGTCCCGGCACCGCGCCCACCGCCTCGGCCCAGGCGGCGCGCCCGCCGAGCGCGTCCACCAGGCCGAGCGCCGCGGCGCGCGCGCCCTCGTTCCCGCCGGTCAGCGCGGGCCTTACCGGCTGGCCCTCGCCGTCCAGCGCGACGACGCCGAGCGGCTGTGCCGTGACGCCGATCGCGGTGACGTCCTCGAGCACGCCGCCGTCGGCGGCCTCGCCCAGCGACAACAGCCAGGCGCCGGGCGTCGGTTCGTCGGTCGGGTGCGGGGCGTGGCCCCGCCGCAGTACTCGCCCGGTCTCCGGGTCGCAGACGACGATGCGGGTGTCGGTGGACGAACTGTCGAGGCCGGCGACTATTCCCATGGAGCCTGATGATGCCCTATCCGTCCGCTTGGGCACTTCATATGAGCATTCCTGTGACGATCTCCGGTCAGGTCTGAGACGGTTCCGGCGTGCCGAGCAGCAGCTCGACGCCGGCCTCCCGCAACGCCTCGCGCGCGGCGGGGGAGAGCCCCTCGTCGCTGACCACGGCCTCGAACTCGCCGAGCCCCGCCACCCGGTACATGCCGAAGGTGCCGTACTTGGCGCTGCCGGCGAGCAGCACCGAGCGGTTGGCCGCCGCCATGGCCGCCCGCTTGACCTCGACCTTGGGGGCGGACGGCGTGGTGACCCCGCGCGCCAGGTCCCAGGAGCTGGTGGAGACGAAGGCCAGGTCGAGGGCCAGTTCGCCGAGCGCCAGCGCGGCCAGCCGGCCGACCGCCGAGCGGTTGGCGTGTTCCACGTGCCCGCCGGTGTGGATGACCTGCACCGACGGGTCGCCCATCAGCGCGTTGGCGGTGGTGAAGTCGTTGGTCACCACCGTCATGCCGCGACGTTTGGCCAGTTCGGGCACCACCGCCTGGCAGGTGGTGCCCGCGTCGAGGTAGACCGTGGTGTTGTCGTGGAGCAGTTCGCCGGCCCGGCGCGCGATGGCCAGCTTGGCCGGCTGGTCCATCGTCGACTTGTCGACGAAGCTGGGCTCGTCGTGGAGTTGCCCGGCGATCCGGACGCCGCCCGGCACCGAGTACGCCCGGCCCTGCCGCTCCAGCGCGGCGATGTCGCGGCGAACCGTCATGTGCGAGACCCCGAGCAGCTCGGTGAGCTGGTGGACGCTCAGCACGGAGTGTCCGCGCAGCAGCCTGATCAGCAACTCCCGTCGCTGGTCCGGGATCAGCGGTGCCTCGTCCGTCACCGGTCTCTCTCCGTTCTCGGGCCGCCGCGGCGGCTGTATCGGGGCTATATCAGGGCCAGCTCGTAGAGCGTGTAGACGACCGCGAAGCCGGTGACCCCGGACAGCGCGGAGGCCACGCCGATGGACCTGATGCCCTGCCCCACCGTGAGGTTGGACAGCGTGGTGGTCACCCAGAAGCCCGACGAGTTGGCGTGCTTCATGATCTGCGCGCCGGTGCCGCAGGCCAGGTAGATCGCCAGCGCCGAGATGCCCAGGCCCTCGGCCAGCGGCTCCATGATCGCGGCGGCCGTCATGACGCCGAGGATATTGGAGCCGGTGATGGTGCAGATGGCCGCGGCCACCAGGAACGGCACCACGATGGGCGCGACGCCCCAGTCCTGGATCATGTCGGCGACGCTGTCGGCGACCTCGGTCTCCCGGATGATCTGGGCCAGCGCGCCGCCGACCCCGGTGAGCGCCAGCGGCAGGGCGGCCAGCCGGAGCCCCGCCTCGAACAGGTCGTTGAGGGTCTCCTTGTCGTTCCAGCGGCGGCCGAAGAGCGGCAGCGCGGCCAGGCAGCCGAGGAAGAGCGCCATCAGCGGCTCGCCGAGGAAGCCGAGCACGGCGCCCAGGCCGGAGTCCGCGCCCACCTGGTCGACCAGGTAGGACCGCAGCATGATCAGCACGATGGGCAGGAAGATCGGGACCAGCGAGAGCCACAGCGGCGGGCGCGGCCGGTCCTCCTCGGCGTCGCCCCCGGTGGCCGCCGGCGCGCCGTCCGCCGGCTCACCGGAGCCGCCGGAGCCGTCGGAACCGCTGGAACCGCCTGCGCCGCCGGCACCGACCGGCGCGAGGTGCTTGACGAACTCCTCCTTGGGCGCGACGTACGTCTTGATGGTCAGCAGGTAGAGGGTGGCCACCAGGATGCCGGGCAGCGCGACCAGCACGCCGTACAGGGTGGCGCGGCCCAGGTCGACGCCGAGCAGCGAGCTGGCCGCCAGCGGCCCGGGACCCGGCGGGACGAGCGAGGTCATCACGTAGGCGCCGATGTAGAGGATCGGGCCGAGCCGCATCATCGACATCCGGGCCTGGAAGGCGAGCGCCGACACCACGGGTATCAGCATCAGCACCACGGTGTCGGCGATCAGCGGGATGCCCACCACGGTGGAGGCCAGCGCCACCGCCCACGGCACCCGGCGGCCGGGGAAGAGGCGCAGCGCCTCCTCGGTGATGCGCAGCGCGGCGCCGCTCAGCTCCAGCATCTTGCCCAGCACGCAGCCGAAGATGACCAGCAGGCCGACGCTGGCCATGGTGTTGCCGAAGCCCTCGGTCACGAGCTCGACGGTCCTGGCGCCGCCGAGCCCGAGTACCAGGCCGAGCGTGGTCACGATGATGAACAGGGTGGCCACGGGGTGGACCTTGAAGCGGGCGATCAGCAGTACCAGAGCGATGATCGCGGCGCCGAACGCGACGAGCGTGTAGGCGTCGGACATGACGAACCTCTTCGTTCCCTTGGGTCTCGCGTGGTGTCTTGCGGTGGTGCGGGGGTGTGGGGCGTGGGGTCGTGGGGGTCAGGCGGGCGCGGCGCCGTCCGCCCAGGCGGCCAGCAGCGCGGGGTCCGCGTCCGCCAGGTCGCCGAGCGACAGCAGGGCGCCGGCCGGCACCGTCCTGGAAAGGGTGGTGTGCGCGGCCAGATAGAACGGCGCGGCGTCGGCGGGGGCGTCGCCGACCGGCAGCAGCACGGGTGCCACGCCCGGGATCTCGTGGTGGTGCCCGCCCATCTCCAGCCGGGTGCCGGCGGGCAGTTCGCGGGTGGCGCGGCCGGCGAGCACCGCGTGCCTGGCGGGCGCGTCGGGGCCCGCGGCCCGGCCGTGCAGCACGGCGTCGAAGAGGGTGAGCGGGGTCTCGACGCCCATCAGGTGGTAGGGCAGGTAGAGGCAGGCGTAGCGGCCGTCCCTGCTGACCACGTGCCCCTTGGCGGCCAGCGTCCGCCAGGTCTCCGGGTCGTGGGTGCGGACCACCGCGAAGACGCCGCCGGCGAAGCTGGCCTCGCCCGGCAGCCGCAGGGCGCTGAAGACGTCGACCACGCCGGTGCGGCCGGTGACGCCGCCGTGCTCGGTGAGCGCGTAGACGTCGGCCAGCTCGGCCGGGCGGGCCACCGGGTAGTGCAGTTCGGGCACGTCGGGCACGAAGCCGGTGGCCGAGGCGACCACCGCCATCTCGCAGTAGTCGGCGGCGGCCGACCGCTTCAGGGTGGCGACGGCCTCGGCGCGGGCGGCCAGGGTCCGGCGCGGCTCCGCGCCCAGCGTTAGCAGCGCGCCGAGCTCCGGCGCCGGCACCGTGGTGTCGAGCTGGGTGACGGTGCCGGCGGCCGGGTCGTAGACCAGGTCGTACTCGCTGGACTTGCCGATCGCGACCAGGTCGAGGCCGAGCCGCCGGAGCCTGGCCACCCACTCGACGAGGTTGGCGGGCTGGTCGCCGGCCGCCGGCGTGTAGACGACGCCGCGCCGCCCGGCCAGCTCCGCCAGGGCGACGCCGGCCACCGAGTCGACCTCCTTGCTGACCATCGCCACGTGCCGTCCGTCCTCGACGGCGCGCCTGGCCGCCCGGTGTCCGGCCGCCGGGTTGCCGGTGGCCTCCACCAGCACGTCGTACTCGGCCCCGGCCAACAGCGCGGCGTCGGCGACCACGGCGGTCCGGCCGGCGGCCAGCGCGGCGCGCACCGCGGCCGCGTCGTCGGCGCGGACCAGCGAGTCCGCGGGGAAGCCGAGTTCGGCGCAGAGGGCGAGGACGCCCGCCGGATCGAGATCGCACAGCACGGCGGGGCGGAGTCCTGGCAGCGCCCGCGTCTGGGCCAGCAGCGTGCGGGCGAAGCCACCGCCGGCGCCGGTGAGGGCGTAGGTGACGTACTGGACATCGTTCATGGGGCGGAACGTAACGCCAATTAACACCTGCGTCAACTGTAGTAACATAAATTCACACCCCTGATCCGAGGTGAGGAGTTACCACGTGACACACGACGCCGTCGGCCGGAACGGCCCCCACTGGGGCGCGGTGGCGGACGACTTCACGGGCGCCACCGACCTCGCCGCGAGCTGGGTCGCCAGGGGCCTGCGCACGGCCGTCACCCTGGGCATCCCGACCCCGGCCGAACTGCCCGCGCTCGCCGACATGGACGCCGTGGTCGTCGCGCTCAAGACCCGCACCGCGCCGCCGGCCGAGGCCGTGGCGCGGAGCCTCGCGGCGCTCGACGCGCTCCGCCGGCTCGGCTGCGCCAGGTTCTACGACAAGTACTGCTCGACGTTCGACTCGACGCCCACCGGCAACATCGGCCCGGTGGCCGACGCGCTGACGGCCGCGCTCGACACCGACCTCGCGGTCGTCGTCCCGTCCTTCCCGGCCAACGGCCGCACCGTCTACCAGGGCCACCTCTTCGTCGGCGACCGGCTGCTGAGCGAGAGCTCGATGCGGCACCACCCGCTCACCCCGATGACCGACGCCGACCTGGTCAGGGTGCTCACCCCGCAGACCGTCAACCGCGTGGTCTCGGTGCCACTGCCCACCGTACGACAGGGCCAGGCGGCCCTCGCCGGAGCGCTGCGGGCGGCCGCGGCCGGCGGCCGCTGCTACGCCGTGGTGGACGCGGTGGACGACGACGACCTGGCCACCATCGCCGCCGCCACCGCCGACCACCCGCTGGTCACCGGCGGCTCAGGGCTCGCGCTCGGCCTGCCGGCCGCCGGCCCGCCCGCCACCGCCGCCATGCCGGTGGTGCCCGGCCGCCGCGCCGTGCTGGCCGGCAGCGCCTCGGCCGCGACCCGCGGCCAGATCGCCGCCGCCCGCGACACCCTGGCCGGCCGGCGGCTCGACGTCCCCGCGCTGCGCGCCGATCCGGCAGGCGAGGTCGCCGCGATCGCCCGCTGGGCCGAGGACCGCTGGGCCGCCGCGCCCGACGAGCCGGTGCTGGTCTACGCGGTCGGCTCGCTCGACGACGTGGAGACCACACCGCCGCCCGGGCAGCGGCCGGCCGCCGAACTCGTCGAGGAGGCCCTAGCAGGCTGCGCCGTCGCCTTCGCCGCGGCCGGCGCCCGCCAGTTCCTGGTCGCCGGCGGCGAGACCTCGGGCAGCGTCGTCGGCGCGCTCGGCGTCCGCCGCCTCGAACTCGGGCCGGCCCTGGCCCCCGGCGTCTCCTGGGCCCACGGCACCTCGACGAACCGTCCTGACGGCTACAACCTGGCGCTGAAGTCGGGGAACTTCGGCGCGCCCGACATCTTCACCACCTGCTGGAAGGCGCTCTCATGACGGCTGCGACCGAGGCCGCGGCGATCGACGAACTGGTGGCGGCCGGGCGGGAGCTGGTCGCCTCCGGGCTGAGCCCAGGCGCCTCCGGCAACCTCAGCGTCCGGATCGGCGACCGCGTCCACATCACGCCGACCGGCGCCCGGCTCGCCGCGCTCGACCCGGACGGCCTCGCGGTGCTCGCGCTCGACGGCACCGCGCTGTCCGGGCCCCGCGCCTCCAAGGAGTTCCCCCTCCACCTGGCCTGCTACCGCCGCGACCCCGCGGCGAAGGCCGTGGTCCACCTGCACAGCCCGCACGCCGCCGCGTACTCGTGCCTCCCACCGTGGTCCGCCAGGAGCGCGGTGCCGCCGCTGACCCCGTACTTCGTGATGCGGGTCGGGCAGACCCCGCTCATCCCCTACGCCGCGCCGGGCGACCCGGCCCAGGCCGAGGCGCTGCGCGCGCTCGACTTCCCGTTCCGGGCCGCGCTCCTCCAGAACCACGGCTCCCTCACCGCCGGCCCTACGCTGGCCGGGGCCGTGGACGCGGCGGTGGAGCTGGAGGAGGCCACCCGCCTGCTTCTTCTTTTGGGACCGACAGCCGCGCCCCGTCTCCTGACGCCGTCGGAGGCCACGACGCTCGCCGACCGCCACGGCGCCCCCTGGGCGGACCCCCGCCCCTGACGGGGCCTGGCCGGCCGGGCGCGCGCAGCGCGGCGCCGCCTCCGCTGCGGGCCCGGGCGAGTGCGGCGCGCTCCCGCGGGGGATTTCCCCCACCCACCCGCCCCTTGTTCCGCGCTTCGCGCGGGGTGGGCCCTGGCGCTCCGCGCGGGACGGGGCGGCTGCGCCTAGCGGGGGCGCGGCGCGCCGGTTTTTCCCCACCCACCCGCCCTTTGTTCCGCGCTCCGCGCGGAGGTCGACGCGGAGCGCCGGGCGAGCGGCCACGCCGCT
>NZ_BAAGPR010000186.1:0-8922 GCF_054783955.1 Streptomyces mayteni
GGAGCGGCAGCGGCGGCTGCTGATGGGAGCGGAGGCCCGGCTGCTGGGGCATGGCGGTATCCGGGCCGTCGCGTGGGCGGCCGGGGTGAGCGAGACGACAGTCCGCAAGGGTGTGTTCGAGCTGGAGGCCGGCGAGGCCCCGTTGAGGCGGGTGCGACGGCCGGGCGGTGGCCGCAAACGGGTCGTGGACCTCGATCCGAGGCTGCGGCCCGCGCTACTGGCACTGGTCGAACCGGACGAGCGGGGTGATCCAATGTCGCCGCTGCGGTGGACGGTGAAGTCGACCCGCGCCCTCGCTCGGGAACTGACCGGGGCAGGTCACAAGGTCAGTGCCGATACCGTCGCCGGTCTGCTGCGGGAGGAGGGCTTCAGCTTGCAGGCCAACGCCAAGACCCTGGAGGGCGGCCAACACGCCGACCGAGATGCGCAGTTCCACCATCTCAACGAGCAGGCCCGCGAGCACCGGGATGCCGGTCAGCCGGTGATCAGCGTGGACACCAAGAAGAAGGAGCTTGTCGGAGAGTTCAAGAACGGCGGTCGTTCGTGGCGGCCCGCGGGTGAGCCGGTGCCTGTGCACGTCCACGACTTCGCCGACCCCAAGCTGGGCAAGGCCATCCCGTACGGGGTCTACGACCTGGCGGCGAATGTCGGATGGGTCAACGTCGGCACCGATCACGACACCGCGGCCTTCGCGGTGGAATCGATCCGCCGCTGGTGGCACGGCCAGGGCCAGGCCGCCTACCCGCGGGCGACACGGCTGCTGATCACCGCCGACGCCGGCGGGGCCAACGGATACCGCACACGAGCCTGGAAGCTCGAACTCGCTGGCCTCGCCGCGGAGACGGGCCTGACCATCACGGTCTGCCATCTGCCTCCCGGCACGTCGAAGTGGAACAAGATCGAGCACCGGCTGTTCTCACACATCACCATGAACTGGCGCGGCCGCCCGTTGACCAGCCACGAAGTCATCGTCGAGTCCATCGCCGCGACCTCCACCCGCACGGGACTGCGTGTCACGGCCCGTCTGGACACCAACAGCTACCCGACCGGAGTCGCCGTCGATGACGCGGAGATGGCGGCCCTGCCACTGACTCGCCATGCCTTCCACGGCGACTGGAACTATGTCCTGCATCCCCAGCCGGCCCCGGCCATCCCCGCGGCCCGAGCGCCGCAGGCGCGGACGCCGGAGTGAGACCAGGCCCTGCTGTCCGACCCCGCACTGACCGGACTGTCCCCACACCACCTGGACGACCTGACCCAGGCTCTTGCCCCACACGGGGATATCCAGCGCGGCCGCCCGCCCCGGCTCGCCTTCCCCGACCAAGTCCTGGCCACCGTGCTACACCTGCGAGTCAACCTGGCCGCGGAACCCCTCGCCGTGCTGTTCGGCAGCAGCCGCACCGCCATGCACCGCACCCTGCTGAAGATCAGGAAACTGCTCGAGACACACGGCATCAGCGTTCCACCGGCGACCACCCCACCCGCCGCCCTCGCAATCCTTCAGGCCCGGGTCCTCGACCTAAGCAAAGGCCACAACAGCAAGATCAAAACGACGTGTTGATGATCTGCAAGCCCTTAGTAGTGCTTCGTTAGGTCTGGCATTCATGTCTGGTGCGGAGCACGTTGCAGGAATGAAGTTTGGGCAGGTGGAGCGGCTTCGCGGAGAGAGAACGACGGCTGACGTCCGGTCGGCTGACCGAGGGTTGACGACGGGGGGACCGTGGCGGCCTCCAGGTCCTCGGGTACCGCCACCGGCATGTCGGCGTCCCGTACTCCTCGTGGGCCCGGCCCGGCCGCCCGCCATGGGATGATCAGTCCCGTGGAAGGCACCGGTCTGCGGGGGACAGCATGAGTGACGGCGCCGGGCATCTGTCCAAGCTCGTCTGGTCGGTGGCCGACCTGCTGCGCGGCGACTTCAAGCCTTCCGAGTACGGGCGGGTGATCCTGCCGTTCACGGTGCTGCGCCGACTGGACTGCCTGCTCGCCCCGAGCCGGCAGGCGGTGCTCGATGAGGCCGAGCGCACCAACGGCGGGCAGGAGCGGGAGCAGCGCCTGACGGCCGCCTCGGGTTGGCCCTTCTACAACTTCAGCCGGTTCTCCATGGAGAGCGTGCTCAGCGATCCGGAGAACGCCGACCGGGTGCTCCTGGGCCAAGTCGACGGGTACTCACGGAACGTCAGGGAAGTGCTGGACGGCTTCGAGTTCGAGCGGACCGTCACCCGCCTGCACCAGGCCCGACTCCTTTACCACGTCGTCGCGCAGTTCGTCTCGATCGACCTGGGGCAGATGATCACCGACTACCACATGGCGAGCCTCTTCGAGGAGCTCGTCCGGCGGTTCGCGGAGAGCGGCAACGAGGCGAGCGGGGAGCACTACACCCCCCGGGACGTCGCCCACCTAATGGCCAGCTTCCTCGTCTCCGCCGACTCGGACCTCCTGACGTCGCCGCATGCCGTCCGCACCATCCTGGATCCGGCCTGCGGGACGGCTGGCCTGCTGACCGAGGCTGCCTCGTACATCGCGTCGATGAACCCTGAGACGGACGTCACGCTGTACGGCCAGGAGATCAACCGGGAGTCATGGGCGATCTCCCGTGCCACCATGATGACTAGTGGCCGCCGGGCCTCGACGATTGCCTTCGGAAACGTCTTCGCCGAGGACGGGCACCAGGGAACTGCCTTCGACTACCTCCTCGCCAATCCGCCCTTCGGCGTCGACTGGAAGAGGAGTGAGTACGCGGTCCGGTCGGAGCACGAGCAGCTCGGATTCGCGGGCCGCTTCGGGGCCGGTCTTCCCCGGATCAACGACGGCTCACTGCTCTTCCTGCAGCACATGCTGGCGAAGATGAAGCCGGTGAGCGCCTCGGGCGAGGGCGGCAGCCGAATCGCGGTCATCTTCAACGGCTCCCCGATGTACGTCGGGGGCGCGGGGTCCGGCGAATCGGACATCCGGCGGTGGATCGTGGAGAACGACTGGCTCGAGGCCGTGGTCGCGCTGCCCGACCACCTCTTCCACAACACCGGCATCAGCACCTACCTGTGGATCCTCAGCAACCGCAAGCCGGCACAGCGCAGGGGCCAGGTGCTGCTGCTGAACGCTCAGGACCAGTGGCAACGGATGCGTCGCTCCATCGGCTCTAAGCGCAAATACATCACGTCGGACCAGATCGCCGAGATCACCGGGCTCTACCTGGACACCTTGTCCGCCGACTCCGCCCAGCAGCCGGACGACCGGGTCCGCGTCGTCTTCACCCACGAACTGATGTACCAGCGCGTCACGATCGATCAACCGCTGCGGCTCCGGTACGAGCTGTCCGAGGAGGCCCTGACGCGGCTCGCCGAATCGCGCGTGATCCAGAAGACCCATGAACCCGCCGCCCTGGTAGCCGCCCTGCGTCCTCTGGTCGGCTCGACGTGGACGAGGGGCCAGGAGGCCGTCACGACCCTGCGCCGGGCGGTCGCCTCGGCCGGCGTGAGCTGGCCGCGCGGGAAGGTCTTCGAGGCGGCGGTCCGCAAGGCCGTCGGCGTACGCGATGGCGACGGAGAGCCGCAGCGGATTGGCGAGGCGTACGAGCCGGATCCCGAGCTGCGCGAGTTCGTCCACCTGCCGCTGCAGGTGGATCCAAGCGACCACCTCCGACGCGAAGTGCACCCGACCGCTCCGGACGCCTGGATCGACGACAGCAGGACGCGGGTGGGTTGCGAGATCCCATCGGCGCTTTTCTACCGGCCGGAACTCGACGGCGAGTTCGAACTGCTGCGCAACTTGGCCAGGTTGGAGACCTCGCGGGTCCACCCGCCTCAGCGCGGCGAGGAGCAGGAGGACGGCGCCGACCGGCCCAAGCACCTGCGCGCCCAAGACCTCCACGAGGCGGACTCGGCCGTTGAGCTCCCCGACGCGCCGGAGGATGGGGTGGCGCTGACCCTGTGCTCGGGCGGCATGCTCGTCGGACGGCCGGGGAATTGGCGCCTGCTGCCGCAGGGCTTCGGCGAGGCGGCGACCTCGCTCTTCGTGCTGCAGCCGCTCCGCGGCAGCGGCCAGGCGCTCTGCGAGTGGTTGAACTCCCGTAAGGACAACGGTCAGTACCCCAGCGCTCGCGATCTGCTGGACACGCACGTTCCCGTCGACCTGGTGACCGACAGCGAGGTGGAAAGCCTCCTGGAGACCGTGCAGGAGGGGCGGCGCGCACTGCGGACCACGATGTCGGGAATCCTGCCCAACGTCTTCGCCAGCGGCGAACGGGACGTCCAGGGGGTTCGGAACGAGATCAGGGCCGCCGCCCACGAGGCCGGCCTGATCGGCGAACTCGTGCGCCCGCTGGACGACCCCATCTCGCGCGCCGAGTGGAGCTTTCCGTACCACGCCGCCGCGCTGTCCCGTCGGTACCGGGTCAGCACGCACCCGGCGGAGCGGAAGGACGGACTGCTCAAGCTGGGCGAGGGCCTGACCCGGGTGCTAGGTGTACTGGCGCTCACCGAGCTCGCTGCGTCAAACGGCTTCTCCCGGAACCTGCGCAAGCAGTTCCGGACCGGCGCCACCTTCGGCACCTGGCTCTGGATCCTCGACCGGCTGGAGGCCGAGGGAATCGAGCCCCGCATCCAACAGCTCGCCACCGTGCGCGTCCGGGGAAACGCACGTGCCCTCCTGGGCCACATCAAGGACTTCAGGAACACCTCGCACCACGCGCACGGCGTCCGCGCCAGCCACCAACTGGCTGAAGACGTCGAGCGGCTGGAACCGCACATCGTGCGGGCGATCAGTGCGGTCAGCTGGCTCTCCGGGACGCACTGGGACTGGGTGGAGCGGTGCGAGTATCTCGACGAGGGCTCGTACCGGATAGTCGGGCTCCGGCTGAGGGGCAGCCATCCGAGCTGGGAGCCGTTCGAGCGGTCGAGCACCCAGCCGCTTCGGCCCGACCGCATCTACGTGGACAGTGCCCCGTACGGGGCTCCGGTCGACCTCTGGCCGTTCGCCGTCGTCAGCCTGTGCGAGGAGTGTCGGACGCGGGAGCTCTTCCTGCTCAATGAGGCCCGGGACGACCAGCTGACGCTCCGCAGCCTGGAGGAGCATTCGCTGGAGATCACGTACGGCCCGCCCGAGTAGCGGCGGGGCGAGCCTGAGTGACCTGGCGCGGCTGCGCCGGGTGCGGGACCGGATCGACCGGGAGTACGCCGAGCCGCTGAGTACACCTCGGACCGGGATCATGCCTTCGCCGGGATGGAGATCTGCGAGTTCGACCCGGGGCCGGCCCAAGTGCTCCGCCTTGACCGGCCTTCAGAGATGGGCTGATTCCTGCGGTCGTGCCGTCCCGACCATGCGATCGTTGGTCCGGTCGTGCCGTTGACTGACGCGCAGTGGGTGTACCTGACTCCCAAACCCGGCTCACAGAGTTATGGCGAGCAGGCCGAGGACGAGGAAGAGGGGCTTGTCGGCGGGCACCGCTACTATCCGGGATGCCTCACGGGGCGACGAACGGAGTCAGGAATGGGCGACGTGAACGAATCAGCAGTCAAGCGGAAGTTGGGTATCCCGAACTGGCGGAACCTGTCCAAGGACAAGGTGCTCAAGTTCGCGGCAGCGATGCCCGAGATGGCCACCGAGGTGCGGCTCAAGCTCATCGAGCAGTTCCCTGCCTTCAAGGACCTGGGCAAGGCCGACATCGATGCAGTTACAGAGGCGCACAAGTCCACTCTCGCAGCCAACGAGAACAGTCAGAACCACTTCTACAAGGCTTCGCAGGACCAGCGGGACGCCCTGCAGGCCGACCTCGGTCGCGAAGACCTCAGCTGGGCACAGCGGGAGGCTCTCCACAACCGCCTCAACCAAAACGTGCGGCAGGTATCCGAGAAGGACAGCGAGAACAAGCAGTTCCTGGGGGCGGGGATGAAAATGGTGGCAGCCGCCGGTGCAGCCGCCCTCGGGCTGGGCGTGGTATTCGTCGGCGGCAAGCTCGCTGGAGCGAGCCAGGACGGTTCCGAGGAATCCCAGTAGAGCCGGCACTCCGCTGGATCGCGGCGACACCAGCGTGCCCGACTGCCCGCGCTGGAGGCCCGGCACCCCTTGAGGGCTGGCAGCCGGTCGGCCGAGGGTTCCGCAGCGACCTGCACGGCACCGCCCGTCACGCCGACACCGCATCCTGCTGACCGGCATTCGGTGCCGCCCCATAGGCTGCGGCCATGACGACCGACTCACCGATGCCGTCCCCGCCGTTCCCCTCGCCCGACAGCGCTGTGCGCCGGCTGATTGTCGGCAACGCCATCGCGTCGGTCCGCAGCGGCGAAGCCTCGGTGGAGGAGACGGTCCTCCACGCAGCCGTCCACGGCTGGTATGAGGGCCATGTCCAGGGCGAGGACGACTGCCCCGGCTGCGACTTCCGGGGCGAGCTGCCCAATCACAGCAACCGCGGCTGAGCAAGGAGCCACTCGCAATGGAGACGAACGGCTGAACGAGCAGTGGTGGTCCGCCGTCTGGGCAGACCTGGAAAGGCAGCGTAGGGCTCGTTCTTGGATGCCTGGTCCCTCGACTGTGATGGACCTCCTGCAAACCAGCAGGAAAGAGAGATCTCACCAGCTCTTGATCGGCTGGCTGCTCGACCCCCGCCAGCGGCACGACCTCGGAACCGCCGTCCTCACCGGAATGCTGGAGGTGCTGGGCAAGGCGCACCTCGTCGAAGCCGACGGACTCGCTCGGGTCCAGGTGGACCTTGAGGTCGTCAAACCGGGCTCACGCGCGGACATCGCCATCTCCACCTCAGCGTTCAAGCTCGTAGTCGAGCTGAAGGTGCACGCGGACGAAGGCCGTGAGCAGACGAAACGCCTTGCCGACGACCACACTCAGCAGCCGGAACTCCTGCTGGTGTTCCTCACGCTCCACGGTGACGACCCGGCGGACGAACGCTTTACACCGATGAGTCTGCGCACCTTCGCCGGCCTGTTCCGGAGCGCTCTTGAACAGGCCCCTGCCCCGCTCACCCCCCATACGCGCTGTGGCAGGGAAACGGCAGGGGATCTTCCGGACACCCTGGAAAGGGTGACCGGCATGGCCCCAACAGACCAGGCTGCGGCGCGGATCCGGCTCACCTACGGCGAGCACTTGCCCAGTGCCAAGGCCGCAACGCGACGTGCTCAAGCAACTGCCAACGGCTGTAGCGGCGGTGCTGAACCGACTTGACCTGAGCGAGCCCGTGAAGGTTGTCGGCCCGTTTCCCTACCAGGCAGTTGGACACAAGAAGATACGCGGAGACTTCGGTATGTACCCCGAGTTGGCGGTGCTCCTGGTCAAGCCAGGATGGTGTACTGCCGACGGCAGCCCTCGGGCCGGCGTTGGCTATGGGACCAGCGCCGAGCCTGACCCTTTCGACTTCGGTGGAGATCTGCGTCCTTTCCTGGGCATCCGTGCCGAGGATCCAAGGGTTAACGAGTACCTCTCAGCCGCCTGCGACCCGCAAGATCGGCCGTTCTGGGATCAGTGGCCGCGTTGGGAAGAGCTCGACTTGACTCCCCCGGGCGAGAAAGACGATCTCGTTACGGCGTACTCAGATAGAGCAGCCGCGCAAATCACGGCGCTGTGGGAGCGTAATCACACCCTGATCGACCAGGCTGTGGCTCTCAGCGAAGCCAGCGGCTGACGGAGCAGCTCACCTGCAGTGGCGGACTCTCGCCGGTCAGCAGACCACAAGCACGAGGCCCGGGAAACATCGTCTCGGTCTACCGCATGTCTGCCGAACTCGGTTTCCTCGTGCGCTCCGTGTGCCGTCCCGAGCCTCCGTGCCCTACAAGGCCCGGTGGCTCACGGCGTCGTCGTCTGCCACCTCGTACAGGTCAACCCTGAGGTCGTCGTCGGGCACCTCGGAGGTGCTGGCTGTGGCGGCTTGGTGGCGTCCGCCATTGACGCGGTACCGGTCGATGAGCAGGTCAGGCGGGCGGGGTGGCGTCGAAAGCTGCCGCGAGAACGCCGAACGCTTGACGGCCAAGGTTCGCCGTTGTCGCCGCTGAAGCCGACGTTTCACATGCACACCCCGACAGCCGGTCGTCAGGACCGAAGAACGAGGTGTCGTCATGGCCGTCGCACTGGGCCCCGCGCGGCAAGCGTAAGGCGTTCAGTACGGGTTATCCACAACCCCCGAGTTATCCACCAAGATCAACGCGCCGTGTCAGAAGGATGTTTTGCTACGCGCATGACAGGAAGCTCGCAACGTCCCGGAGAAATCGATCCACTGTCCGCCATCCCTTCGCGCTCCACTGAATGCATCACGCCGGTGAGGAGTATGACCAGCACGCCGCCGCAGTTCGAACTCCGCTGCGACGGACTGCACTTGGTCATACGACGGATACCCACGTGGCTCGTCACAACTGTCACCACAGCCACGGGAGTCGGGGCAGCCTGGTGGACAACCCGTTGAGCGTACGAGCCAGAAGCAATCAAGCGTGACCACTAAGAACTCCTATCGGAATGACTTCAGCCGTCGCCAGCAGATGAGCGCGCATGCCAGAGTGAGGAAGGCTTCGTGGATGTCGTCGCGGATCTCCCAGCGGATCCGCAGGCGGCGGAACCAGTGCTGATGGGCGAACGCGCGCTCCACGACCCAGCGTTGGGTGCCCAGGTCGGAGCCGTGCACGGCGCCGCGCCGGGCGATCAGCGGCTTCACACCGAGGTCCCAGACCAGGCGGCGGTACTTGTCGTGGTCGTAGCCGCGGTCGGCCGGCACCACGTCCGGGCGGCGCCGGGGCCGACCACGCTTGCCCCGCACCGGTGGCACGGCCTGGAGGAGCGGGATCAGCTGGGTGATGTCGTTGCGGTTGCCTCCGGTCAAGGTGATGGCGAGCGGGATGCCGGTGGCGTCGGTGATCAGGTGATGCTTGCTGCCCGCCCTGCCCCGGTCAACGGGACTTCGTCCGGTCTTGGCTCCCCCTTTAACGCCCG
>NZ_BAAGPR010000187.1:0-8917 GCF_054783955.1 Streptomyces mayteni
ACGGCCGACAGGCCGGCACGGCCGACAGGCCGGCACGGCCGACAGGCCGGCACGGCCGACAGGCCGGCACGGCCGACAGGCCGGCACGGCCGACAGGGGCCCAACAAGGCGGCTCCGCCGCCGTTGAGGCCCCGGCGGGCCGCCGCCCGCGCGCAGCGCGCACCCCCAGCGCGGCAGCGGAACAAAGGGCGGGTGGGTGGGGGAAAAACCTCGGGTCAGAGACCCGGGGCGCCCCACACCGGGAACCACCGCCCCAGGTCCGGCTCCAGCCGGAGGTCGTCCGTCAGGAGCGCCCTCGTCCGCAGCTCCAGCTGGTTGTCGCGCCGCTCCCGCGCCCCCACCAGCGGCGCGAACGGGTAGAACGTGCCGCGCTTGTAGAGGTAGACGAGCGCCAGTGGCCGGCCGTCGGCCGTCGAGCGGAAGCCGACGAGGGAGCAGAGCAGCTGGGGTCCGAAGCCCGCGTCCCGCAGCAGCGTGTTGACCGCGTGCAGGTCGTTGACCAGGGTGGTCACGTCGTCCGCCGACTGGCGGGCCAGCAGCCAGGTGTAGCCGTAGGAGTCCTCGCTGAACTCGACCGGCAGGCCGCCCGTGGCGGTGTCGGCGTCGAGGAGTTCCCGCACCTCGTCCCGCACCCGGGAGAACGCGCCGCCCTCGACGCTGGCGAAGCAGACCGAGCCGAGCCCGGTGGGCACGAAGCCGGCGGCGGCCTGGAGGGTGACGGCCGCGGAGGGGATCGCGAAGAGTTGGTCGAGGTCGGGGCGGGCCGGTTTGCTGCGGCCCAGGATGGCGTCGAGGAAGCCCATCGGTGGATCACCAGCTCACAGGGTCGGGGCTCGGCGGCTCAGGGCCGGCCGAGCTCGGTGGAGAGCTTGCCGAGACGCTCGATCCGCTGCTCCAGCGTGGGGTGGGAGGAGAGGAGCCGGCCGAGGCCCTCGCCGGTCAGCGCGGGCGCGAAGAAGAAGGCGTTGAACGGCTCGGCCTGCCGCAGGTCGCGGGTGGGGATGCGGGACATCTGTCCTGAGACCTTGGTCAGGGCCGAGGCCAGCGCCGAGGGGCGGCCGGTCAGCAGGGCGCCGGCGCGGTCGGCGGACAGCTCGCGGTAGCGGGAGAGGAGGCGGGTCAGCAGGAAGCTGATCACGTAGACCACCGCGCTCACCAGCGGGACCAGCAGGAGCAGCACGTTCTGGTTGTTGCGGGAGCGGCCGAGGCCCGTCCAGAGGGCTATTCGGGTGATCAGGCCGGCCAGCACGCCGAGGAAGGAGGCGATGGTCATGACGGCGACGTCGCGGTGGGCGACGTGGGACAGCTCGTGGGCGAGCACGCCCTCCAGCTCGTCGGGCTCGAGGCGGCGGAGCAGCCCGGTGGTGGCGCAGACCAGCGAGGACTTCTGCCCGCGGCCGGTGGCGAACGCGTTGGGCACGTCGGTGTCGGCGATGGCGACCCTGGGTTTGGGCATGTCGGCCAGGGCGCAGAGCCGGTCGACGGCGCCGTGCAGCTCGGGGGCCTGCTCGGGGGTGACCTCGCGGGCGCCCATGCTGTAGGCGGCGATCTTGTCGCTGAACCAGAACTGGGCGAAGAAGAGACCGCCGACGATCACGATGATCAGCGGCCAGGACTTGCCGAGCGCCACGATCAGCACCCCGACCAGGACGACGTAGAGCAGGCCGAGGAAGAACATGGTGAGCACCATGCGGTTGGTGAGCCCACGATCCGGGGCGAAACGGGTCCGCGACATCTGACACCTCTCCTTCCCCTCCCAAAGTAAAACAGCGGGGATAAAAACGGCGGAAAGATGTCGTTGACCTTGGCCCCGCCCTGCGCTAGGCGGGCCTCAGGGGTCGAGGCGGGCGGCGACCGGCAGGTGGTCGCTGGTGGTGGCGGGGAGGGTCCAGGAGGAGACGGGTTCCAGGTCGCGCACCAGGATCTGGTCGATCCTGGCCATCGGGAAGCCGGCCGGCCAGCTGAAGCCGAAGCCGGCGCCGGCGGCGCCCTGGGTGGAGCGGAGCTCGGAGGTGAGCGGGGCGAGCGCGCCGTCGTTCATGGTGCCGTTGAGGTCGCCGAGCAGCACGGTGCGGGGCAGTTCCTCGGCGGCGATGGCCCGGCCGAGCAGGTCGGCGGCCTCGTCGCGCTGACCGGCGGTGAAGCCGGCCCTGAACTGCACGCGCACCGACGGCATGTGCGCGACGTAGACGGCGACGTCGCCGACGCCCTCGGCCTCCACCTGGGTGCGCATGGCGCGGACCCAGCCCATGCCGATGTCCACCGGCTGGGCCTCGCCGAGCGGGTAGCGGCTCCAGAGTCCGACGGTGCCCTGGGTGACGTGGTACGGGTAGGCCTCGGCCAGCGCCTCCTCGTAGGTGGTGGCGGAGTCCATCGGCAGTTCCTGGAGGGCGAGCAGGTCGGCGTCCGCGTCGACGAGCTCCCGCGCGGTGCCGGCCGGGTCGGGGTTGTCGGCGTCCACGTTGTGGCTGACGACCATGAGGCTGCCGCCGCCCGAGGTCTTGTCGACGACGAGGCCGCCGAAGAGGTTGAGCCAGACCAGGGTGGGCACGAGCAGGGCGATCACGGCGGTCACCGAGCGGCGCAGCACGGCGCACAGCACGAGCAGCGGGATGGCGAGGCCCACCCAGGGCAGGAAGGTCTGGAGCAGGCTGCCGAGGTTCCCGATGTCGTTGGGCACCTTGGAGTGCAGGGTCATCAGCAGGGCGAGGGCCAGGGCGAGGCCGGCGGGCCACCAGCCGCGGCGCCAGCGGCCGACGCGGTCGCGCCAGCGCGGTTTGGGCGCGCGTTCCTCGTCGGGCGCGCTGGGCTCACCGCTTTCCTCGGGGCCCTGTCCCGGTTGGGTGTCCGGGGTGTACAACCGTGCCATCCCTGCCCTCGCCGCCCATCGCGTCGGTGCCCATCGCGCTTCCGCTCCGCGAACACTACGCGAGCGCGCGTCACGTCGAAGCCCAAGACGGTTACCGGGGACCGGAGGGTTCCGGCCAATGTGGGGCTACTCGTTATCAAGGAGCAGTCAAGGCGGATCAGGACAGGTATCGGGCCGGATCCGCGTCCCCCACCTCCCTTCCCGGGGCCGCCGCCGGAGTGCGACGATGGGGGCGATCCGGGGACGCCGTCATGGCGCCTCGAGACGACCTGAACAGGAGCAGCGTGATGACGCAGCACACGACTGCCCAGGCACCGGCCGGGAAGCCGGAGGTGCCGGGGCTCTATGGCGGTAAGCGAAGCCGTCGGGTCACCGTGCGGGATGTGGCGGCGGCGAAGCGGCGTGGGGAGCGGTGGCCGATGCTCACCGCCTACGACGCCATGACGGCCTCGGTCTTCGACGAGGCGGGCATCCCGGTGATGCTGGTCGGGGACTCGATGGGCAACACGCACCTGGGATACGACAGCACGGTCCCGGTGACGCTCGACCAGATGGTGATGTTGTCGGCCGCGGTGGTGCGCGGCACCCAGCGGGCGCTGATCATCGGCGACCTGCCGTTCGGCTCGTACCAGGAGAGCGCGGCCCAGGCGCTGCGCAGCGCGACCAGGCTGGTCAAGGAGGCCGGCGTGGGCGCGGTGAAGCTGGAGGGCGGCGAGCGTTCCGCGGACCAGGTGTCCCTGTTGGTGGAGTCCGGCATCCCGGTGATGGCCCACGTGGGTCTGACGCCGCAGTCGGTCCACGCCTTCGGGGGTCATCCGGTGCAGGGGCGCGGTGAGGAGGCGGCGCAGCAGCTGCTGCGGGACGCCAAGGCGGTGCAGGACGCGGGCGCGTTCGCGGTGGTGCTGGAGCTGGTGACGGCCGAGTTGGCCGCCGAGGTGACGCGGAGCCTGCACATTCCGACCGTGGGTATCGGCGCGGGTCCCGACTGTGACGCCCAGGTGTTGGTCTGGACGGACATGGCCGGGATGACGGACTGGCCGGGTGGTCGGATGCCGCGCTTCGTCAAGCAGTACGCGCGGCTGCGCGAGACGCTGGGTGACGCGGCGCGGGCGTTCGCGGAGGACGTGGTGGGCGGCGCCTACCCGGCCGAGCAGCACAGCTTCCACTGAGACCGGGCCGCCGGCGTGGTCGAGGCCCCCGGGGAGAGTCCGCCCCGGGGGTCAGCCGGTCGCCTTCGACCGGCGCAGGTAGTACCAGGCCATGTTGGAGGAGAGCCCGGCCAGCAGTACCCAGACGACGCCGAGCCAGTTGCCGTTGACGAACGACACGACGGCGGCGGCGACGGTCAGGGCGCAGACCAGCAGGGCGTAGCCGGCGAGCCGGCGGTCCTGGGCGGCGCGCGGCGGCCGGCCGGTCCGGGAGGCGGTGGGCATGGGTGGCTCCAGTCGGTTCTTCTGGTGAGTACGCGCGGGGGCGCGCGGCGTGCGGGTTCCATTGTCCGCCCGCCGGGAGCGCCCCGGCCGCCGGCCCCCGCCGGCCCCCGCCGGGCTGGCGGGGGCCGGCGCGCTCAGCGGCCGCCGACGTCTCAGATGTCGGTGAGCCGGATCCCGGCGTGGGCGCGGTAGCGCCGGTTGATGGAGATCAGGTTGGCGACCAGCGCCTCGACCTGGTGGGCGTTGCGCAGCCGGCCGGCGAAGACGCCGCGCATGCCGGGGATGCGGGCGGCCAGGGCCTGCACGGTCTCGCAGTCGGCGCGGCTGTCGCCGAGCACCATCACGTCGGTCTCGATCTTCTCCAGGGTGGCGTCCTGGAGGAGCACGGCGGAGAGGTGGTGGAAGGCGGCGACCACCCGGGACTCGGGGAGCAGGGCGGCGGCCTGCTCGGCGGCGCTGCCCTCCTCGGGGACGATCGGGTAGGCGCCGCGCTTGTCGAAGCCGAGCGGGTTGACGCAGTCGACGACGAGCTTGCCGGCGAGTTCCGCGGTGAGCGAGGCGACGGTCCTGCTGTGCCCCTCCCAGGGGACGGCGATGATCACCACGTCGCTCTCGCGGGCGCACCCCGCGTTGTCCAGGCCGCGCACACCGTGGCCGAGTTCGGCGGCGGCGGTCTCGGCGCGTTCGGTGACGCGGGATCCGATGATGACTCGCTGGCCGGCCCTGGCCAGCCGGTAGGCCAGGCCCCGGCCCTGGTCGCCGGTGCCCCCGAGCACTCCGACCACCAGCTCGGAGACGTCGGGCAGTTGCCAGGGATCCCGGGTGGGCGGCTGGGCCGCGGCTTCGTGTGAAGTCATGCCTGAATCCTGCCACTCCGGCGGGTGGTTGCCGGCCGTGGCCAGGTCAGCGTGGGCCGGGTGCGGGGCCCTCGCCGCCGTCGGGCCCCTCGCCGCCGTCGGGCCGGTCGTCGCCTTCCGCGGCCTGTTCGTCGCGGTCGTTCCAGCGCGGGTCCTCGCGCCACTCGTCCTCGCGTTCGCGGGCAGTCTCCACTGCGTGTTCGGCCTCGCCGCGGGTGCCGTAGGGGCCGAGGCGGTTCCTCGCGGGGCACTGCTGCCCCTCCTCGACCGTGTGGTGGCGCAGGCAGTAGTACCACTCGCCGGGGCGTCCTGAGGGCTTGCGTCGAAAGAGTGCGGCCATGGTCTCCATCCTGGCCGTCCCGGCGTCCGCTGCCCAGCCGTGGAGTCCATAGACTCGACGGCATGTCTGGCCAGTCTCTTCTCGTCCCCGGCAGGATCTCGGCGACCCGCCGGGTGCCGTCCGCCATCCCGCGCCCCGAGTACGTGGGCCGTCCGGGGCCCACCCCCTACCGGGGGTCCGACGTCCAGGACGCCGAGACCGTCGAGCGGATGCGGGTGGCGGGGCGGATCGCGGCGCGGGCGATGGCGGCGGCGGCCGAGCACGTCGCGCCCGGCGTGACCACCGACCGTCTCGACCAGGTGGCGCACGAGTACCTGTGCGACCACGGGGCCTATCCGTCGCCGCTCGGCTACCGGGGCTTCCCCAAGTCGATCTGCACCTCGGTGAACGAGGTGATCTGCCACGGCATCCCGGACTCGACGGCGCTGCGCGAGGGCGACCTGGTCAACCTGGACGTGACGGCCTTCGTGGGTGGGGTGCACGGCGACACCAACGCGACGTACCCGGTGGGCGGCGTGGCGGCGCTCGACGAGGAGTCGCGGCTGTTGACGGAGCGCACGCGGGAGGCGCTCGACCGGGCGATCAGGGCGGTGCGCCCCGGGCGCAGGATCAACGTGATCGGCCGGGTGATCGAGTCGTACGCCAGGCGCTTCGGCTACGGCGTGGTGCGGGACTTCACGGGGCACGGCATCCACACGTCGTTCCACTCGGGCCTGTTGGTGCCGCACTACGACGAGCCGGGGTCGACGACGGTGATGGAGCCGGGGATGACGTTCACCATCGAGCCGATGCTGAACCTCGGCACCCACGAGTGGGACAAGTGGGACGACGACTGGACGGTGGTCACCAGGGACCGCCGCCGTTCGGCCCAGTTCGAGCACACGCTGGTGGTCACGGACGACGGCGCCGAGGTGTTGACGCTGCCCTGACCGGCCCCGCCGACCGGCGCTGACACCGGATCAGACTTACCGACAGGGCGTCGGCAAACGCTTGACTTAGGTAAGCCTAACTAGACACTATGGCGGTGCGCGGCGACCCCGCCGCGCGCCCGCCTACCGTCCCCGGAGGCCGCCATGAGTCTGACCGCCACCGTCCCGTTCTCCACCCTGATCCGCGAGGCCTCGCACCAGCAGCACACCGAGGCGGAGAACTCCTCGTTCATGAGCGACATGCTGGGCGGCCGACTCGGTGTGGCGGCGTTCCGGGCGTACACCGAGCAGCTGTGGTTCCTGTACCGGGCGCTGGAGGGGACGGCGGACCGGCTGGCCGGCGACCCGGTGGCGGGCCCGTTCGTGAAGCCGGAGCTGTTCCGCACGGCGGCGCTCGAACGCGACCTCGACCACCTGCACGAGGGCGCGGACTGGCGCGCCACGCTCCGGCCGCTGCCCGCCACCGAGACGTACGCGGCGCGGGTGATGGAGCTGGCCAGGGACTGGCCTGGCGGCTACGTGGCGCACCACTACACCCGCTACCTGGGCGACCTCTCGGGCGGCCAGATCATCCGCGGCACGGCCGAGAAGACCTGGGGGTTCGCGCGCAAGGGGGACGGCGTGCGGTTCTACGTCTTCGACGCGATCGCCAACCCGGCCGCGTTCAAGCGCGAGTACCGGGCGCTCCTCGACGCGCTGCCGGCCGACGGCCCAGAGCGGCTGCGGATCGTCGACGAGTGCAAGCGCGCCTTCGCGCTCAACACGGCCCTCTTCAGGGAGCTCGGCGAGACGGTCACCCGCCCCCGGGGATAGCCGTTTTCGGTGACGTTTCCCGATAAGAGCGTTTTACGCTTTGCGGTGGAATGCGGGCGCGCGAGTCTGTGCCCAGGTCCTGTCTCCGGACAGGACCACACTCGGCGCTCGTCCGCAAGGAGCACAAGGAGTACAAGGAGTACGTCCTGGGCACGACCATCCGCGGCACACGCACCCGAGGGAGCGTGCTCTGCGTCATCACCGTCCTGCTGGCCGCGGCTTGCGGCTCGGGTGACGGCTCGGCCTCGGTCGCGCCCCGTGAGGTGGGCCCGGCCAGGGGCTCCCTCACCTGGTACGCGATCAACTTCGGTCCCGACGGGCTGCCCCAGCGGCTCGTCGACGCCTTCGAGGAGGAACACCCCGACATCTCCGTGACCTACCAGGCCGCGCCCAACAACACCGACACCATGCGCGCGACCCTCACCACGGAGATCTCCGGCGGCTCGGGCGCCATCGACGTCTACAGCGGCGACGTGGTCTGGCCGGCGCAGTTCGGCGAGGCGCAGCTCGCCATGCCGCTCGACGCCCACCTCCCCGACGACTTCTGGGACCGGTTCCCCAGGGAGCGCGTCGACGTCACCCTGCACGACGGCGACCACCTCGCCGCGCCGCTCTACGTCGACACCGGCTTCCTCTTCTACCGCGAGGACCTGCTGAAGAAGCACGACCTGCCGGTGCCCAAGACCTGGGAGGAGCTGGCCGACACCGCGGGGAAGCTCCAGCGGTCGGGCGACGTGCGCTACGGCTATGTCGCCCAGTGGGCCAACTACGAGGGCCTGACGGTCAACTGGACCGAGCTGTCGGCGGCCGCCGGCGGCCGCAGCGTCACCGAGGACGGCCGGGCCGGCATCGACAGCCCGGAGAACCGCCGGGTCCTCGAGTTCATGCGCGGCATGCTCACCGACGGGGTGGTGCCGGCCTCGATCACCAGCTTCCAGGAGCCGCAGTCCCTCCAGACCTTCGTGGAGGGCGATGCCGCCTTCCACCGCAACTGGTCCTACGCCTGGGGCGAGGCGAACAACCCGGAGACCTCGCGGATCGCCGGGAAGATCGGCATGAGCCCGCTGCCCGCCTTCGAGGGCGAGGACCAGCCCGGCCCCTCGGGCACCGGGGGTTGGAACCTGATGATCAACCCGCACAGCGAGGCCATCGGCGCCGGCCTGGAGTTCATCAAGTGGATGACCGGCCCGACCGCCCAGCGGATGCTGGCCGAGAACTCCGTGCTGCCGGCCGTCAGCGAGGTGCTCAACGACCCCGAGCTGCAACGCGACAACCCGGCGCTGGCGGCCGCCGCCGACGTGCCGCTGGTCTCCCGCCCCGCCGACTCGCCGCGCTACGCCCAGATCAGCAACGGCATCTTCACCAACATCAACGGCTCGCTCGCCGGTTCCGTGCCGCCGAAGGAGGCGCTCGGCGCCGCCCAGCACGACATCGGCAAGGCGCTGAAGGGCCGCGCGCTGTGAGGCCCGCGGTGCGGAGCGTCCGGCGGGCGCCGCAGGCGAGGTCGCACCCGAGGGAGGGCACCGGATGACCGACTCCCCGGGGCCGGCCGACCCGCCCGACGACGAGGACGGCCAGGCCATCCCCTACTCGGGCGCCCGCCCCAGGCCGGGGCCCGAGGTGCCGCTGCGGCCCGTGGAGCCCGGCGCCCCCTGCGCGCCGCCGCCGGCCGGCTG
>NZ_BAAGPR010000188.1:0-8850 GCF_054783955.1 Streptomyces mayteni
CCCCTGCCACCACGTCCAACGACCACCCCCCACAAAGGTCACGCATTCGACCAAAGAACACCCGTCTCCCACCAGAGACTTCACGAGTGCCAAGCCCGGGACACACACCAATACCCGCCAGAACACACTCACGCGCAGCCAACAGGCAACAGCTCCCAACCCCCTCCTCTCCGGTCAAGGCATACCCAACACACCACGGAGCAGCGCATGATCGCGGCATGAACGAGATCGTCCTGATGTCGGACCCGAAGGTCGCCGCGATCCCCGTCGCGGAGTGCGGCGAACGGCTGCGGGCCGACCATCCCAGCCGGCCCGCGAAGCGGATCCGCGCGCGGGCGCGGCCGTCGACCTCACCCTCGCCGACGCCGAGGGGCGCGAACTGGACATGGGTACCCGGCTGAACGCCACCCCCGAGGAGAGCGACGGCGCCTGCTTCACCCACCCGCGGCTCGCTACGGCCCCGTGGAGACGCTTCCAGCGGGTCGTTGAAGCGACCCGGCGGTCGTCGTCACGAGGGGCTCGGGGCCCGCCTCACCAGGCCGGGGGCCTGGGCTGGTCGTAGACGTCGGTCTCCCCGGGCCAGCCGGCCGGGTAACGGTCCGTCCGGGTCAGGACCCCGGGGTCGGGCGGGTACCTCTCGTCGTGCGGCTCGAAGTGGAACCGCCCCGTGCGCGGCAGTGGGATCTCCACCAGCCTGCCGTCGTGCATCATCCACAGCCCGAAGCAGTCGTCCTCCTCGTCGTGGATCAGCACCTGCACGGACTCCGGCCGGGGCCACGGCAGGGACTCCAGGTGTCTCAGCAGCCCGGACCGCGAAGCCAACCGGACGAACTCCGCGCCCCAGCCGAACCCCCCGAGCCCACCGGGCCACATCTCGTGGAACGTGCCACCCCAGGTGCGCGTCTCGTCCGGTCGGGTCAGCGGTTCCATGACCCCGTCCGCGTCCTGCGCCAGCACGATGACTTCGGCGATTCCGCTCCTGCGGGAATACCGGCACCGGCCGCGACGCCGGCGCAACCGGGTTCAGCCGGTCGCAGGGCCCAGCTTCTCCTCGATCCAGGACACGCCGAAGTCGACGGCCTGAGCGGCCTCGAACAGGTGGCTTTCGGCGGCGCCGACGCGGCCCTTCCGGCCGATGCCGGCGGCGAGCATGTCGCGGACGATGACGGCGAACGGGTCCTGCCCCTCCGGCACCACGGCCGCGTAGTCGAAGGCCCCGTTCTCCGAGTCGATGTCGTGGAAGCGGCGCCAGACCCGCCGGCCGTCCTCCGACACCGGCTGCTCGTACGCCACGAACCGCTTGCCCGGCGCCTCGGCCAGCGCCTCCGCGTGGTGCAGCAGCGTCATGGTGCCGAGCGGCGCGCCGAGCAGCAGCACCCGGCCGCCGTGTTCCACCAGCCGCGCGAGGGGACTTCCCGGCCCGTGCGGGTCGTCCCAGGGGTGGTCGGCCACCAACTCGGCGGCCAGCGCGCCCAACGCGGCGAAGCTGACGTCCGGGTGTCGGCCGCGCACGGCACCCGGCCAGCGGCGCAGCGCCTCGGGGAGCCGGCCGTTGGCGTGGTCGGACTCGCTCGACTCCGGGTCGTAGGCGGGGTGTTCGGCGCGCAGCGCGTCCCGCCACCGTGCCGGCCAGTCGACGAAGTCGTACGGCGGCGCGTCGTTCCAGCCGCTGTACACCAGCAACGTGCCGCCGGGCCCCACCACGTCGCGGAGGGCGTCGACGACGGTGGCCGCGCCGCCCGCCACGTAGCCGATGGCGGACATCCGGGTGTGGAACATCACGATGTCGCCGGCGCCGAGGCCGAGTTCGGACAGGTCGCGGCCGATCCGGCTCCGCGTCACCGGGCCGTCGGAGACGGCGAGCAGGCTCGCTTCATCCATGATCGGAACCCTACAGAACCGGTTGCGGGCACCGTTGACGCAACAAGAACACGAGAGGGAGACAGCGTGCGACAGATCGGGATCATCGGCGTCGGCGAGATCGGCCGGGCCATCGTGGACGGCCTGTGCGACGGCGTCGAGGAGCCGCCGGAGATCCATCTCTCGCCGCGCGGCGCCCGGACGGCCGCGGAGTTGGCGGAGCGCCACGGGACGGTGCGGGTGTGCCCCGACAACCAGGCCGTGGTGGACCGTTCCGAGTTGCTGATCATCGCCGTCCGCCGAGACCAGCGCGAAGCGCTCGCCGGCCTGCGGGTGGCCGACGACCGGATCGTGGTCAACGTGATGGCCGGCGTCGGCAACGACGACCTGCGCCGGACGCTGGCCACCGACGCCCCGCTGGTCCGGGCCATCCCGCTGCCCACCGTCCGCGAACGCCGCTCCGTCACGGTGACGTACCCGGCGCACCCGACGGTGGACGCGTTCTTCGAGGGGCTCGGCGGGGCGCTCCCGGTCGCGGACGAGGCGGCCTTCGACGTCTGCTCCGCGCTGACCGGCACGCTGACCGCCCACTACTCCTATCTCGCCACCCTCACCTCGTGGGCCGGCCGCCACGGCATGGCCCCCGACGACGCCGAGCGCTACGTGCGCGGGCTCTTCCAGGGAGTCGGGCGCTCCCTGGGCGACGAGACCCACTCGCTGCGGCAGCTCGCGGCCGACCACGAGACCCCCGGGGGAAACAACGAACGCATCCGCACCACCTGGTTCGACACGGCCAACGCGGAGGCGCTGACCGCGGCCCTCGACGGCCTCCTCGCCGACCTCAGGCGGCCGGGTCGGTAGCGGCGCCGCCCAGCCGGGCGACACCCAACCGGGCGGCGCCGTCGGCGAGCAGGCGGCCGAGCAGCAACGCGTCCGGCGCCACGGCCGTGACCAGGGCGGCGGGGCCGGCCAGCGGGGCCAGCACCGCGGTCTCGGACAGCACCCGCGCCTCGGCCTGCTTCTCCTCGAACGCCGGGTCCACGACGAGGAGTTGACCGACGGCACGGTGGCCGCCGAGCACCGCGCCGCCGTCCCAGCCGGGGACGCCGGGGCCGAGGGAGAGCTCCTGGTCGAGCAGCGGCCGGCCGGCGCGGCGGACGACGAGCCGGGAGGTCAGCCGGCCGGGTTCCTCCCCCGCCCGGCCGAGGACCAGCTGTTCGCGGAGCACGAGACGGGCGTCGGCCGCCAGCTCCACCCGGGTGGTCGTCCGCAGGTCGCTGCCGGCGACCGAGATCAACGGCTCGGGGAGCCAGCGCAGTTCGCCGCCCTCCCGCACCGTCAGCGTCACGTCGTAGGCGGCCGGCTCGCCGCCCGGGCCCGGCAGGGCGACGGTGGCGGCGGCCGAGGTGACCCGGAGCGCCGCGGCGGGCCCAGCCTCGGCCGTCAGCCTGAGCCGGTCGCCGCCCAGCGGGCCGCTCATCGCGCCGACGACGGTGACCTGCGTGTAGGGCCCGGCCGCGCGGGTGCGGCGGAGCGCCAGCGGCCCCTCGCCGCGCAGCAGCGGCAGCGAGCCGTCGGCCGCGGCCACGATCCGGGCGTGTGCGGTGACGCCGGCGCCGCTCATGCCGCCGCGGGGGCCCAGGCGGCGAGGCGCGCCAACACCCAGTCGGCGACCGGCCGAACCCCGTCCTCCTCGCGCAACGAGGTGAACGCCACCGGCAGTTCGCCGCGTTGCGCCCTGGCGTCGCGGGCCATGGCCGCCAGGTCGGAGCCGACGTACGGCGCGAGGTCGGTCTTGTTGACGACGAGGAGGTCGGCGGTGGTGACGCCGGGGCCGCCCTTGCGCGGGATGTCGTCGCCGCCGGCCACGTCGATCACGAAGATCTGGGCGTCGACCAGGCCGACGGAGAAGGTGGCGGTGAGGTTGTCGCCGCCGGACTCGACCAGCACCAGGTCGAGCGGCCCGGTCCGCTCCTCCAACTCCTCGACCGCCTCCAGGTTGGCGGAGATGTCGTCGCGGATCGCGGTGTGCGGGCAGGCGCCGGTCTCCACGGCGACGATCCGCTCGGCGGGCAGCACGGCGGCGCGCAGCAGGAAGTCGGCGTCCTCGCGGGTGTAGATGTCGTTGGTGACGACGCCGATGGCGAGCCGGTCCCGCAGCGCCCGGCAGAGCGCGGCGACGGTGGCGGTCTTGCCCGAGCCGACCGGGCCGCCGAGGCCGATCCGCAGCGCCCGGCCGCCGCGCTCGGCGGGAACGACCTGGTGGGTGTGCCGGTGGGGGAAGGTCTCGGGGTGGTCGAGGTGCATCTGGCGGTGCTCCTAGGTCCTGTTCTGTCGATCTTGTCGGATCAGCCCTTGGCTCCCCCAGGCCTGGCGGCCTGGGTGGGGGTGCCCCCTGCACGGAGTGCTCGGGGGAGTGCCCCCATTCGCTTCGCGCAAGGCGGAGTATCGCAGCTCATACTTGCCCGTATTCGCGCGATGCGACAACGCGGCGAGGTGCCGTGTTCGGGGGCAGTCGCGGGCCCGGCAAGATCGGCAGGGCAGGGCCTAAGAGGCGAAGAGGCGGACGGGCCAGGCGGCGTGCGCCTCGGCGCCGATGTCGAGCAGCGGGGCCGAGGCGGCGGGCAGCGCTTCGGGGTCGCCGAGGGCGGCGGCCTCGGTGGCCAGCGCCGCGACCCGGTCGACCTCGCCGGCGAGGCGGGCCAGCACCGCGGTGGCGGCGAACGGGTCCGCCGACAGCAGCCGGACCGTGGCGCTCGACGAGCCGCTGACGGCGTCGTAGGCGGCGGCCCTGGCCGCGTCGCCCGGGGTGAGCCCGGCGGCCAGGGCGGCGAGCCCGAGCACCACAGGCTGGTGAAGGCCGCCGGCGTGGGCGGCGGCCAGCGCGTCGACCTCCGGCGACGGCCAGGTGGCACGGGCGGCCCGCATCAGCTGCCGGCCGAGCCGACGCGCCGTGGCGCGCAGCGCCGGGGACGGGGTGCGGGCGTCGGCGGCGGCGTCGAGCGCGACCGGGTCCTGGCCGCCGCAGGCCGCGGCGGCCAGCGCCGCCGCGACCAGGCCGGCCGTGTGCAGGCGGCCCCGGCAGAACTCCTCGAGCGAGTCGGGCCCGGTGATCCGCCCGGCGCGCACGGCGGCCTCCGCGCCGCCCGAGTGGGCGTGCGCGCCTGCCGGGAACCGGCCGTCCGCCAACAGCAACAACGCCGCCGTCATCAGAGAGCACCCATCAGAACGTGCCTCATCAGAACAGGCCCCATCAGAACAGGAAGTACCGCTGCGCGAGCGGCAGTTCGGCGGCCGGTTCGGGGACGACCGGCTCGCCGTCGATGGTGACGGAGAAGCTGTCCGGGTCCACGGTGACCGCCGGCGTGGCGTCGTTGAGCCGCATGTCGGCCTTGGTGGTGTGGCGGGTGTCGCCGATGGCGACGAACCGCTTGGCGAGCCCGAGCCGCTCGTCGAGGCCGCCGTCCAGCGCCAGCTGGGTGACGAAGTTGACCGAGCCGGACGCCGCCGCCCGGCCGAGCGCGCCGAACATCGGGCGGGGCAGCACGGGCTGCGGCGTGGGGATGGAGGCGTTGGCGTCGCCCATCTGGGCGTGGGCGATCTGGCCGCCCTTGAGCACCAGCAGCGGCTTGACCCCGAAGAAGGCCGGCTCCCACAGCACCAGGTCGGCCAGCTTGCCCGGCTCGACGGAGCCGATCTCGTGGTCGAGGCCCTGGGCCACCGCCGGGTTGATGGTGTATTTGGCGACATAGCGACGGGCCCGCAGGTTGTCGGCCGCGCCGTCGCCCGGCAGCGCGCCGCGCCGTCGCTTCATCACGTGCGCGGTCTGCCAGGTCCTGGTGATCACCTCGCCGACCCGGCCCATCGCCTGGGCGTCGGAGGAGATGATCGAGATCGCGCCCAGGTCGTGCAGGATGTCCTCGGCCGCGATCGTCGTCGGCCGGATCCGGGACTCGGCGAAGGCCAGGTCCTCGGGCACCGCCGGGTTGAGGTGGTGGCAGACCATCAGCATGTCGAGGTGCTCCTCGACGGTGTTGACGGTGTGCGGACGGGTCGGGTTGGTGGAGCTCGGCAGCACGTTGGGCTCGGAGACGACCGTGATGATGTCGGGCGCGTGCCCGCCGCCCGCGCCCTCGGTGTGGTACGCGTGGATGGTCCGGCCGGCGATCGCTGCCAGGGTGTCGGCGACGAAGCCGGCCTCGTTGAGGGTGTCGGTGTGGATCGCCAGCTGGGCGCCGGTCTCCTCGCAGACGGTCAGGCAGGCGTCGATCACCGCAGGGGTGGCGCCCCAGTCCTCGTGGATCTTGAAGCCGACCGCGCCGCCGCGCAGCTGGGCCCGCATCGCCTCGTGCGAGACGGTGTTCCCCTTGCCCAGCAGCCCGAGGTTGATCGGGGCGCCGTCCAGCGCCTCCAGCATCCTGGCCAGGTGCCAGGAGCCGGGCGTGACGGTGGTGGCCTTGGAGCCCTCGGCGGGCCCGGTGCCGCCGCCGATCAGCGTGGTGACGCCGGAGCCCAGCGCGGTCTCGACGATGGTCGGGGAGATGAAGTGGACATGGGCGTCGATGCCGCCGGCGGTGAGGATCCGGCCGTTGCCGGCGATCACCTCGGTCTCCGGGCCGATCACCAGCTCCGGGTGCACCCCGTCCATGGTGTCCGGGTTGCCGGCCTTGCCGAGCGCGGTGATCCGGCCGTCCCTGATCCCGACGTCGGCCTTCACGACGCCGGTGTGGTCCAGCACGATCGCGCCGGTGATCACGGTGTCCGGGGTGCCGTCGGCCCGGCTGGCCCGCGACTGGCCCATGGACTCGCGGATCACCTTGCCGCCGCCGAACACGGCCTCCTCGCCGGCCCGTCCTGGGCCGCCCGCGAGGTCGTCCTCGATCTCGATCAGCAGGTCGGTGTCGGCGAGCCGCACCCGGTCCCCGGTGGTGGGGCCGTACAGGTCGGCGTATCGCTGCCGGCTCAGCTCAGCCATCGAGGGCACCTCCGGTCTCGCCGCGCAGCCCCGGCACGATCCGGCGGCCGGCCAACGGCACGAGCTCCACCTCGACGGGGATGCCGGGCTCGAAGCGGACGGCCGTGCCGGCGGCGATCCCGAGCCGCAGGCCGTGGGCCGCCGCCCGGTCGAAGTCGAGCCCTGGGTTGGCCTCGGCGAAGTGGTAGTGGGAACCGACCTGGATCGGCCGGTCGGCGACGTTGCGCACGGTGAGCCGGGTGACCGGCGCACCCTCGTTGAGCGTCACCGGCGTCTCGGCGTACAGGATCTCTCCGGGAATCACGGCGTCTCCCCCGCGCTCAGGCGATGGGCTCGTGGACGGTGACGAGCTTGGTGCCGTCCGGGAAGGTCGCCTCCACCTGCACGTCCGGAATCATCTCGGGGACCCCGTCCATCACGTCGGCCCTGGCCAGGATCCGCCGCCCCGAGTCCATCAGCTCGGCGACGGTGCGGCCGTCCCGCGCGCCCTCCAGCACGTGGGCGGTGATCAACGCGACCGCCTCCGGATGGTTGAGCAGCAGCCCACGGGCCCGCCGCCTGGCGGCCACGTCCGCGGCCACGTGGATCAGCAGTCGTTCCTGCTCGTGCTGGGTCAGCTGCACGCCGGCCGCCCTTCTCTCAAGCTGTCAAGGCTGTCTCAGGTGGTCGCAGGCTGTGGAGGGTAGTTCGATCCGGTTACGGTGGCGTTACCCCACCGCCGTGACCTCCGCAGTATCCCGTGGTGACCGCCGCTCTGGTGTGACCGGCGTCAAAGAAGTGGCCGCGGTCGAGCTCGGCGGTGCAGGGTAGGAGAGCGGGACGGACGCATGCACCGCAGGTGCATCCGAAGCGAGAGGAAGCCCATGAAGATCGGGATCGTCGGAGCCACCGGACAGGTCGGCGGCGTGATGCGCGGAATCCTGGCCGAGCGGAAGTTCCCGGTCGACCAGCTCCGGCTGTTCGCCTCGACACGGTCGGCGGGCAGCACGCTGCCCTGGCAGGACGGCCTGATCACCGTGGAGGACGCGGCCACCGCCGACTACTCCGGGCTCGACGTCGTGCTCTTCTCGGCCGGCAAGGGCATCGCGAAGGTGCTCGCCGAGAAGGTCGCCGCGGCCGGCGCCGTGGTGATCGACAACTCCTCCGCCTGGCGGATGGACCCCGAGGTGCCGCTGGTGGTCTCCGAGGTCAACCCGCACGCCGTGGCCCAGCGCCCCAAGGGGATCATCGCCAACCCGAACTGCACCACCATGGCCGCCATGCCGGTGCTGCGCCCGCTCCACCGGGAGGCCGGCCTGACGTCCCTGGTGGTCTCCACCTACCAGGCGGTCTCCGGCAGCGGCCTCAGCGGCGTCGCCGAGCTCGACAGGCAGGCCCGGGCCGCCGCCGCCCAGGACATGGCGCGGCTGGCCTTCGACGGCACCGCGGTCGACTTCCCGGCCCCGGAGAACTACGCGCGCCCGATCGCCTTCAACGTGCTCCCGCTGGCCGGCTCCATCGTCGAGGACGGCCTCGCGGAGACCGACGAGGAGCAGAAGCTGCGCAACGAGAGCCGCAAGATCCTGGAGATCCCCGACCTCAAGGTCTCCGGCACCTGCGTCCGGGTCCCGGTCTTCAGCGGCCACTCGCTCCAGATCAACGCCCGCTTCGAGCGTCCGCTCTCCCCCGAGCGCGCCACGGAGCTGCTGTCCGCGGCGGAGGGCGTCGAGCTGTCCGACGTCCCCACCCCCCAGCAGGCCGCCGGCGCCGACCCCAGCTTCGTCGGCCGCATCCGCCGCGACGAGACGGTGGAGCACGGCCTGGCGCTCTTCGTCTCCAACGACAACCTCCGCAAGGGCGCGGCCCTCAACGCGGTCCAGATCGCCGAACTCCTCGCCGACGAACTCGGCTGACGCCGGCAACCTGGCGGCACCCGCCGGTCCGACCACGGCCTGGCCGGCCGAGCCGGCGCACAGCGCCAGCCGCGAGCCGCGGCCGCCGGCCAGGTTGGGCGCACGGCGGCGGAGCGCCTTGCC
>NZ_BAAGPR010000189.1:0-8789 GCF_054783955.1 Streptomyces mayteni
GGTGGGTGGGGAACATCCCCACGGCCGGCAGGCCGCCCGCGTCGGGGTGCGCCGCGGTAGCGGGGAAAGGGCGGGTGGGTGGGGGAGAGCCCCCGGCGCGGAGACCCCCGGCTGGCCTTGCCTGGCCCCCCGCCCCGTGCGGTAGCCTGAAAGTGGCGTCGGCCCGTTCCATGCCCCCGGGCCCAACCATTGTCGCTACGAGCGACCACTTGCCGCGAGGCGAGCTGGCGGGTCGGCGCCCTCCATCGAGCCACCAGACCACAACGTCTAGGCCGGCCGCCGGCCGTAGGCCGCGGGCCCCCAGGTTCCCGTGCCTCTTTTCCCGCTGTTTCCATGGCCGTGACGCTTTGCTGTTACGGTCATATCGGTCCCGCGCCCTGGGTTTCACCGAGGAGCGACGCTCTCGTATGGTGTCAACACTTCGGGGGCGGTTTTCAGGAAAGCGAAGGAAGTCGGCGATGGCAACGGCGCCCAGTGTCTCGTACTCGATGACGGTTCGTCTCGAGGTTCCGGCGAGCGGTACGGCGGTCAGTCAGCTCACCACCGTGGTCGAGTCGTCAGGCGGTTCGGTGACCGGCCTGGACGTGACCGCGTCCGGTCACGAGAAGCTGCGCATCGACGTCACCATCGCGGCCAGCTCGACCGCGCACGCGGACGAGATCGTGCAGAAGCTGCGCGGCATCGAGGGCGTGGCGCTCGGCAAGGTCTCCGACCGGACGTTCCTCATGCATCTCGGCGGCAAGATCGAGATGAAGTCGAAGCATCCGATTCGCAATCGCGACGACCTTTCGATGATCTATACCCCGGGTGTGGCCCGCGTCTGCACACAGATCGCGGCGAACCCGGAGGACGCCAGGCGGCTGACCATCAAGCGCAACAGTGTGGCCGTCGTGACCGACGGCTCCGCGGTGCTGGGGCTCGGCAACATCGGGCCGCACGCCGCGTTGCCGGTGATGGAGGGCAAGGCGGCGCTGTTCAAGCGGTTCGCCGGCATCGACGCCTGGCCGCTCTGCCTCGACACCCAGGACACCGACGCGATCGTGGAGATCGTCAAGGCGATCGCGCCCGGCTTCGCCGGCATCAACCTGGAGGACATCTCCGCGCCGCGCTGCTTCGAGATCGAGGCGCGGCTGCGCGAGGCCCTGGACATCCCGGTGTTCCACGACGACCAGCACGGCACGGCCATCGTGGTGCTGGCCGCGCTGACCAACGCGCTGCGGGTGGTCGGCAAGGAGCTCGGCGCCGTACGGGTCGTCATGTCCGGTGCGGGCGCGGCCGGCACCGCGATCCTGAAGCTGCTGATCGAGGCCGGCGTCAAGCACGCGGTGGTGGCCGACATCCACGGCGTGGTGCACGCGGGCCGGGCCGACCTGGTGGACGCCGACGGCGACTCGCCGCTGCGCTGGATCGCCGACAACACCAACCCGGAGGGCGTCACCGGCACCCTCAAGGAGGCGATCGTCGGCGCGGACGTCTTCATCGGCGTCTCGGCCCCCGACGTGCTGGCCGCCGAGGACGTCGCCGCGATGGCGGACGGCGCCATTGTGTTCGCGCTCGCGAATCCGGACCCGGAGATCGACCCGGCCATCGCCCGGCAGTCGGCCGCCGTGGTGGCCACCGGCCGCTCGGACTTCCCCAACCAGATCAACAACGTTCTGGTGTTCCCTGGAGTGTTCCGCGGCCTGCTCGACGCCCAGTCGCGCACCGTCGACCTGTCGATGATGCTGGCCGCGGCCCGCGCGCTCGCCGACGTGGTCGGCGAGGACGAGCTCAACGCCAACTACATCGTGCCCAGCGTCTTCAACGAGAAGGTCTCGGGCGCGGTGGCGGGCGCCGTCCGCGAGGCGGCCCAGGACGTGGCCGGCGCCACCGCGGCCGGCTGACCGCCGGCCGACGACCCCTCGCCCCTGGGCCCAGGCGGCCCACCGAGGCGGCGAGTCGGTTGCCGGGCCTCGCGGGCTGCCCCTTAGGGTGACGGGGAGGCTAAGCCACGGGACCGTCATGGCGGCGGGTGATCAGCGCTCTTCGTGTGACCCCGCGGGCGCCGGATTGGCCTTCCCGCCTCTCGTGGGGGCAGGATGCGTATCCAGGCGCGAGGGGCCCGGAAGGCAGACCCTGCTCAGGGCGCTGTCAGAGGGCCCTGGCAGCATCGGCTTCGATCTCACGCCTCATTGGCAAGATGAACACGGGAGTACGAAATATGAACCGCAGTGAGCTGGTGGCCAGCCTGGCCGACCGCGCCGGGGTGACCCGGAAGGACGCCGACGCCGTGCTCGGTGCCTTCGCCGAGACCGTCGGCGAGATCGTTGCCAAGGGGGACGAGAAGGTCACCATCCCCGGCTTCCTGACCTTCGAGCGGACCCACCGTGCCGCCCGCACCGCGCGCAACCCGCAGACCGGCGAGCCGATCCAGATCCCCGCCGGGTACAGCGTCAAGGTGTCCGCGGGCTCCAAGCTGAAGGAGGCCGCCAAGGGCAAGTGAGCCCATGGTGAGCATGTTGCAGGGGTGGCCCGGGCAGGGCCACCCCTCTCGTGCGTTCCGGGGCCTGTTCACCTGATGCGGCACGTGAGGAGGACCACAGTCGCATAGGCTCTTCGCCGACCGGTAGGTCAGCCTTTGTCGGCAGATCCTCTGCTCCGGGGGGAAAGAGTGACAATCATTCATATCGCGCCCGAGGATGACCCCCTCGGGCGGCGGAAACGCTCCCTGCTCGACTGGCTGCGCCGACAGCCAGAGGTCCGCGAACACGCCGAGATCTCGCTGCGCGCCGCCGGCGTCGCCGAGCCCGGCACGATGGGCGTCTCGGGCGACGTCATCAGGCTCGTCGTCGACTACGGCTTCCAACTGGGCAACCTGGGCGTGGCCGTCGCCGCCTGGCGGGCCGCCTGCGCCCCACGCGCCCGGGTCACGATCGAGCGCGACGGGCTCACCGTCACGGTCTCCACCGCCGACCCGGCCACCGCGCGGGCCCTCGTGCGGGCGCTCGGCGAGGAGCGGGACGTGAACGCCGGCCGGGGAGACGCGGCGTGAGCGGCGAAGGCGGCGGGCCGCCGGATCCCCAGCAGTCGGCCTGCGTCCTCGTCGGCGTCCGGCGGTACACCGCTCTCGAGCCGCTGCCCGCCGTGGCGAACAACTGCCGGGCCCTGCAGTCCGCGTTGACCGACCCCCGGATCTGGGGCCTCTCGGACGACGACCGGTGCAGGACCGTCCTCGACCCCAGGACGCCGGACGAGCTGATCGACCCCGTCATCAGGGCCGCCAAGTCCGCCAGGGACACCCTGGTCGTGTACTACGCGGGCCATGGCGTCATCGACCCGCACGACCTGACGCTCCATCTGACCCTGCCCGGCTCCCAGCCGGAGAAGCCGCACACCGCCGTCCCCTACGAGTGGCTGCGCCGCGCCATCATCGAGCACAGCCGGGCCCGGCGCAGGATCGTCGTCCTGGACTGCTGCTTCAGCGGCCGGGCGCTCGGCGGCATGTCGGAGCCGCCGAGCCTGCGCGCGGTGGCCAGCGTCGAGGACACCTACCTGCTCACCTCGGCCGCCGAGAACGTCCGCGCGCTCTCCGTGCCGGGCGAGAAGTTCACCGCGTTCACCGGCGAGTTGGTGGACGTCCTCACCAACGGCGTGCCCGAGGGCCCCGAGTTGCTGTCGCTCGACGACGTCTACCGGCAGGTGCGGGACTCGTTGGCGGCCAAGGGACGCCCGGAGCCGCAGCGACAGGACCGCAACGAGGCCGGCACCCGGCCACTCGTCCGCAACCAGGCACGGCTGCCCGCCCGCCCCGAACCCCCGGCGCCCCTCTGGCGCCGCCGCCGGACGGCACTGGCCACCGGGGCCGCCGCCGTGCTGTTCTGCCCCGCCCTGGTCCTCTGGCACGCGGGCGCGAACGAGGAGGCAGCGGGGGACTGCTCGCCGCACGCCGCCCTGCTCGCCTACTCCGACGACCTGGACAAGTCCCAGCACCGCGGCCGGGACGTGCGGGGACTCTCGGCGCTCGCGCTGACCGAGGGCGATCGCGCCCTGGCCCTCGGCGACAACACGCCGGTGCTGCTGTACGAGATGGCGCTCGGCGGCCCCCGGTTGGCCGGGCTCGCGATCGAGGACGTCACGACGTTGACCGACGAGGACGGAGCCCCGCACCAGGGCGAGCAGTTCGACGGCGAGGGCCTGGTGGACGAGGGCGCCACCGTGCTGGTGGCCTCCGAGTCCGACGCCGGCCCCTCGCTCACCAGGTTCCGCCGCTCGGACGGCCGGGCGGTGGCCAGCCTGCCGATCCCGGACAACTTCCGACCGAGCGTCAACATGGAGTCCCTGACCGTCACACCGGACGGCGGAACCCTCTACCTCGGTCTCGAGACCCCGCTCGTCGTCGACGACACCTACCGCGGGCAGGGCATGCTGCGCGTCCAGCGCTACCAGGGCACCAGGGGCGGCGACTACGAACTCGCCGGCCAGTTCGGCTACCAGGCGGACGCCGGGCTCGCGCTGGTGGAGCTGGTGGCGCTCGGGCAGGGAGAACTCCTCGCCCTGGAACGCGGATACGTGGCCGGCGTCGGCAACACCGTCCGCGTCTACCACGTGTCGCTGGCCGGCCTGCCCGACGTGTCGGAACTCACCTCGCTCGGCGCGGCACCCTCCGACGTCTTCCCGGCGGACAAGCGCCTGGTCGTCGACCTGGGCGACTGCCCCGCCTCCGGCGCCACCGCCCAGCAGGAGCAGCTCAACCCGCTGCTCGACAACGTGGAGAGCATGGCGCTCGGTGAGGAGATCGTCGACGGCGAGCAGCGCGGACGACACGTCCTCTACCTGCTGTCGGACGACAACGGCGCCACCACGCAGACCACCCGCGTCTACGCCGTCGCCGCCCGACTGCCCTGACGCCCGCCGCCGCGCGCGGGCGTCAGGCGCGCTCGACCTTGGCGCCCAGCTCCTCCAGCTTGTTCTCGAAGTTCTCGTAGCCGCGGTTGATCAGGTCGATGCCGTGCACCCGCGAGGTGCCCTGCGCCGCCAGCGCCGCGATCAGGTACGAGAAGCCGCCCCGCAGGTCGGGGATGACCAGGTCGGCGCCCTGTAGCGTGGTCGGGCCCGACACCACCGCCGAGTGCAGGAAGTTTCGCTGGCCGAAGCGGCAGGGCGTGCCGCCGAGGCACTCCCGGTAGAGCTGGATGTGCGCGCCCATCTGGTTGAGCGCGCTGGTGAAGCCGAGCCGTGACTCGTAGACCGTCTCGTGCACGATGGAGAGCCCCGACGCCTGGGTCAGCGCCACCACCAGCGGCTGCTGCCAGTCCGTCTGGAAGCCGGGGTGCACGTCCGTCTCCAGGGCGATCGCGTTGAGCGCGCCGCCCGGGTGCCAGAAGCGGATGCCGACCTCGTCCACCTCGAACGCGCCACCCACCTTCCGGTACACGTTGAGGAAGGTCAGCATCTCCCGCTGGCTGGCGCCGTGCACGTAGACGCTGCCCTTGGTGGCCAGCGCCGCGCTGGCCCAGGACGCGGCCTCCAGGCGGTCGGGCAGCGCCCGGTGGGTGTAGCCGCCGAGCTGGTCGACGCCGGTGATCCTGATCGTCCGGTCGGTGTCGAGCGAGATGATCGCGCCCATCTTCTGCAGCACGCAGATCAGGTCCTCGATCTCGGGCTCCACGGCCGCGTTGGACAGCTCCGTGTCGCCCTCCGCGAGCACCGCGGTCAGCAGCACCTGCTCGGTGGAGCCGACCGACGGATAGGGCAGCCGGATCTTGCAGCCGCGCAGGCCCTTGGGGGCCTCCAGGTACTGGCCGTCCGCCCGCTTCTCGATCGTCGCGCCGAAGCTGCGGAGCACGTCGAAGTGGAAGTCCACCGGGCGGCCGCCGATGTCGCAGCCGCCGAGCCCGGGGATGAAGGCGTGCCCGAGCCGGTGCAGCAGCGGGCCGCAGAACAGGATCGGGATCCGCGACGAGCCGGCGTGGGCGTCGATGTCCGCGACGTTGGCGCTCTCCACGTGCGACGGGTCGAGGACCAGCTCACCGGGCTCCTCGCCGCTGCGCACCGTCACCCCGTGCAGCTGCAGCAGCCCCCGCACGACGCGGACGTCGCGGATGTCGGGCACGTTCCGCAGCCGGCTCGGCGCGCTGCCGAGCAGCGCCGCCACCATCGCCTTGGGCACGAGATTCTTCGCCCCGCGGACCCTGATCTCCCCCTCGATCGGGGTGCCGCCGTGAACAATCAGTACGTCGTCGGTCATCGAACTCGCGATCCCTAGGGGTCGGTGCGGGGGCCACCGCGCTCGACGGTGACCGCATCGGACTGCGGGGCATGGCCCGGGGCCATGCTAAGACCGAGGGTGCCGCGGGCTGGCCGACGGCACTCCCCAGCGCCCATCCGATGGGGAATCATGGGTCCCATGACCGAGGCGTCCTCGCTCACCGGGCGGCTGCTGGTGGCCACCCCGGCACTGTCCGATCCGAACTTCGACCGCTCCGTGGTGCTGCTCCTCGACCACGACCGCGAGGGCGCGCTCGGGGTGGTGCTGAACCGTCCGACGCCGGTGGGGGTGTCCGAGGTGCTCGAACCGTGGGCGTCGCTCGCCGGCGAGCCGGGCGTCGTCTTCCAGGGCGGCCCGGTGGCGCTCGACGCCGCGCTGGCACTGGCCGTGGTGCCGGGCTCCGGGCCGCTCGGCTGGCGCCGGGTGCACGGCTCGATCGGCCTGGTGGACCTGGAGGCGCCGCCCGAGGTGCTGGCGGCCGAGGTGGGCAGCCTGCGGATCTTCGCCGGCTACGCCGGCTGGGGCCCCAAGCAACTGGAGCAGGAGTTGGAGGAGGGCGCCTGGTACGTCGTCGACTCCGAGCCCGGCGACGTGTCGGTGCCGGAGCCCGAGCGGCTGTGGCGGGCCGTGCTGCGCCGGCAGCGGGGCAGCCTGGCGCTGCTCGCAACATATCCGGACGACCCGTCGCTCAATTAGGCTTGTGACCCATGAGCACTCTCGAGCCCGAGCGCGGAACGGGCACCGGCACTCTCGTCGAGCCCACTCCGCAGACGAGTCACGGCGACGGCGACCACGAGCGCTACGCCCACTACGTCCAGAAGGACAAGATCATGGCGAGCGCGCTGGACGGTACTCCCGTCGTGGCGCTCTGCGGCAAGGTCTGGGTGCCGGGCCGGGACCCGAAGAAGTACCCGGTGTGCCCCATGTGCAAGGAGATCTACGAGTCGATGGGCGCGTTCGGCGGCGGTAAGGACGGCAAGGGCGGCAACGGCGGTAACGGCGGCAAGTAGCCGCCGCGGCTCCGTCGGCTCCGCCCACTCCGCGTCGCGTCGCCCCCCCCGGGCCGCCAGGACCGCCGGCCGCGCCGGCGGTGCGGGCCGCCCGGGGCTTCGTCGTGCCCTGATCGTGTGAGTCGGGGCGGCCGCCCGGCTGGCTCGGCCCCCGCGCGATCACGCGTCCGATCGTGCGTGTCGGGCGGGCCACCCCGGCGCCGGACGGGCCGGATTCTGTGCCAGAGTTGCCACGTCCGGGCTCGGAACACGTACCGTACGGCTCGGCAGCCGGGTCCACCGGAGAGGGGCAGCTGGATTGAGCACGCACGCACCGCACGCACCGGGCTCCGCGCGGCTCGTCGCGCTTCCGGCCACACTGGACGAGGCCGTGGCGGCACTGGCCGCCGATCCGGCCGCCGTGCCGGTCGCGGGCGGCACGGATCTGATGGCGTCCGTCAACGCGGGGCTGCTGCGCCCCGCCGCCCTGGTGGGCCTCGGCCGGCTCGCCGAGCTGCGCGGCTGGGCGTACCAGGACGGTCACGCGCTGCTCGGGGCCTGTCTCACGCACGCGCGGATGAGCCGCCCCGACTTCGCCGCGCTGATCCCGGCCCTCGCCGCCGCCTCCCGGGCCGCGGGCCCGCCCCAGGTGCGCAACGCCGGCACCCTCGGCGGCAACATCATCACCTGCGCGCCCTCCGGCGACACGCTGCCGGTGCTGGCCGCGCTCGACGCGACGCTGCTGGTCGCCGGGCCCAACGGGGACGGCCGGCAGATCCCCGTCAGCCACCTGCTCTCCAGCCGGGACCGGCTGCGCCCCGGTGAGCTGCTCGCCCACGTGCGGGTGCCGCTGCTGCACGCCCCGCAGACCTTCCTGAAGGCCACCGCCCGCACCGGACCGGCCCGGGCGCAGGCGTCGGTGGCGGTCGTCCTCGACCCGGTGCGCCGCGAGGTGCGCTGCGCGGTCGGCGCCGTCAGCCCGATGCCGCTGCGGCCGCTCGACGCCGAGCGGTGGGTCGCCTCGCTGGTCGACTGGGACGGGGAGCGCGGGTTGGCACCCGAGGTGCTGCACGCTTTCGGGGACTATGTCGGGATGGCCTGCATCCCGGATCCGCCGCCGTCGGCCGATGGCGGGGAACCTCCCCAACTTCCGCCCGCCGTGCAGCACATGAGGCGTACCGTGGCGACACTGGCCCGCCGTGGACTCGGAAGGGCTCTCGCATGAGCAACGATCAGCAGCCTGACCCCGCGCCCGCCGGCCCGCCCGGCGGGGTGCGCACCCCGGGCCCGCAGGGGAGTTGGGGCGGGGAGTACGACTCGGACGCCACGGCCTTCATAGAGCTTCCCGAGGGCTACCAGGAGCGGTCGGGCGGCGAGCCGCTCGCCGCGCCTGGCCACGGCTACCAGCCGCCGGAGATCGGCGACGGCGCGGGCGCCTCCGCCGCGCACGCCGACCCGGCGGCCAGCGGTCAGTGGACGCTGCCCTTCGGCCAGGCCGACCCGGCCGACGTCGAGCGGTCGGCGCGGGCCGTCGCGATGGGCCAGGGCGCGGC
>NZ_BAAGPR010000190.1:0-8752 GCF_054783955.1 Streptomyces mayteni
GGGGGGGGGGGGGGGGGGGGGGGGGGGGGGGGGGGGGGGGGGGGGGGGGGGGGGGGGGGGGGGGCTGGGGGCCAGGCCGGTGGCCGTGATGGCGGGGAGGTTCACCGAGATCCACGGGCGGCCGGCCGCCCGTTCGGCGGCGGCGAAGGCGTCGAGGAAGGCGTTGGCCGCCGCGTAGTCGCCAAGGGCGCCGGCGAAGCCGGGGAGCACGGCGGCGACGGAGGAGAGGGCCACGCACACCGCCGGCCGTTGGCCGTGGCGGGACAGGGCGCGGGAGAGCAGGTGGCTGCCGCGCACCTTGGCGGCCAGGGTGTCGGCGATCTCCTCCGGCGACTTGGCCCGCAGCGTGCCGGGGCGCAGCACGCCCGCGGCGTGGAAGACCGCGTCGAGCGGGGGCAGATCGGCGATCAGGGCCTCGACGTCGGCTTCGACTGACACGTCCGCCGCCCGGTACGTCACCGACGCGCCGAGCGTTTCGAGTTCGGCGAGCAGCCGGGCGTCCGGCCGGGGCGAGCGGCCGGCGAGTACCAGCGTGGGCCGGCCTCGGCCGGCCAGGTCGCGGGCGAGCGCGGTGCCGATGCCGCCCGCGCCGCCGGTGATCAGACAGGTGCCGTCCGGCGGCAGGGGTGGCAGCGACGGCCGCGCCGGCGAGGCGGACGCGCGGCGCAGGCGGCGGCCGGCGCGCCAGGCCACCACACCGTCACCCAGGCCGAGGCCGAGCAGTTCGCGTTCCAGGGCGTCGGCCCTGAGGTCCAACGGGTCGCGCGAGGACAGGTCGACGCTGTGCGCGGCGAGGCCGGGGAACTCGTCGGGGAGGGCGAGCGTGAGGCCGGTCAGCAACGCCTGGGCGGGGCGCGGACGTTCGGCGGCCACGCCGGTGACGTGGACGTCCTCGGTGACCGTCACCAGGCGGGCGCCCGGCCGGTTCAGGGACGGGAACAGCTCGCGCAGCATGGCCGGCAGGTCGTGGGTCGCCGCGTCGAGGTCGGCGGTGGCCGGGCCGGCGAGCAGCACGGTGCGGTCGGCCACTCCGTCGCGCAGCACCCGGATGCCGCGCCGGGCCAGGCGGGCGGCCAGCGCCCGGGCCAACTCCCCCTCAGGGCCGGCCAGTCGGACGGTGCGCACCGTACCGGCGGCCGCCGGCGGATCCGCCGCGACCCAGGTGACGCGGTACAGCCGGGGCGCCGGTTCCGGCCAGTGGCGGCGGCGTTGGAAGGGGTAGGTCGGCACGGCGACGCGCGGCCGTTCGCCGGCCAGCGCCGCGTGGTCGAGGTCGACGCCGCGCGTCCACAGGCGCCCGAGGGTGGTCAGCAGCGCGTCGCCGGTGGAGCCGAGCGCCAGCGCCTCCGGCGCCCGTCCTTCGCGGCCGGCCGCGATGCCGCGCACGAGCGCCGTCAAGGCGCCGGGGTCGGGGCCGAGTTCGAGGAAGGTGTCGTGGCCTTCGGCCAGCAGACGCTCGACGGCGGCGTCGAACCGCACCGGCCGCAGGGCGTGTTGGCGCCAGTGCGCCGGGTCGAGGGGCGGCCGCCAGTCGGCGGTCAGCGTGGAGAGCAGCGGGATGGCCGGCGGGCGTGGGGTGAGGGCGCCTGCCGCGTCCGTCAGCGCGTCGGCCGCGCGGCGCATCGCCGGGGAGTGGAAGGCGTGCGGGACCCGGAGCCGGCGCGCCGGGACGCCGTCGGCGGCGAGCCGGGCCACCGCCGCGTCCACGGCGTCCGGGGCGCCGGCGATCACCACCTGCTCGGGCGAGTTGGTGGCGGCCACGCACAGCGCGCCGGCCGACTCGGCCAGCACGGCGGCGACGGCGTCGACTCCCCCGCGCACCGCGGCCATCGCGCCTGGGGCGGTCAGTTCGGCGGTCAGCCGACCCCGCTCGGCGGCGAACCTGACGGCCTCGGCGAGGGTGAGCGATCCGGCGACGCAGGCGGCGGCGATCTCGCCGACGCTGTGCCCGACGACCGCGTCGGGCCTGACTCCCCAGGTGTCGAGTTGCCGGGCGAGGGCGACGCCGTACGCGACGAGCAGCGGCTGGGCGACCTCGGTGGCGGCCAGTTCGGCGGGCGGGGCTCCGGGGTCCAGGCACCACTCGGTCAGGGTGCGGCCCCGCACCGGGCCGACCAGCGCGGACGCCTCGTCCAGCGCCCGGCGGAACTCGGGCGCGGCGCGGTGGAGTTCGCGGCCGGCGCCGGGGCGTCCTGTGCCCTGCCCCGGCAGCAGCAGGACGAGCCGGGGGCGGGCGCCGACCACCGTGGAATCCGCGCCGGCTTCGAGGCGTTCGGCCAGGTCGCCGCGGGCCACCACGGCGAGTCGGTGACGGCCGTGGTCGCGGGCGGTGTCGACGGTGGCGCAGACGTCGGCCTCGTCGAGTTCGGGCCGGGCGCGTAGGTGGGCCGCGAGGTCGCGGGCGGCGGTGGTGAGGGCGTCGGCGTCGCGCGCCGACAGGGTCAACAGCGGTGGGAGGTCGGCGGGTTCGCGGTGAGACGCGGGCCGCGCAGACCGTGGCGGGGCCTCTTCGAGGATGGCGTGCGCGTTGGTGCCGCCGAATCCGAAGGCGTTGACGCCGGCGAGCAGCGGCCCGGGGGCGGTCCATTCGCGGTGCTCGGCGACCACCGCGAAGCCCTCGGGGAGCCGCGCGGGCGGGTCGTGGTGCGGCGAGGGCGGCAGCCGCCGGTGGCCCAGGGCCAGGACCACCTTGACGAGGCTCGGCAGGGCGGCGGCGTTGAGCAGGTGGCCGATGTTGGTCTTCACCGAGCCGATCCAGCGCGGCTCGCCGTCGGCGCGGGGCGTGAACGCGTGGGCCAGGGAGAGGAGTTCTACGGGGTCGCCGAGCGCCGTTCCGGTGCCGTGCGCCTCGACGTAGGTCACGGTGTCGGGGTCGACGCCCGCCTCGCGGTACGCCCGGACGATGATCTCGCGCTGGGTGAGCGCGTTGGGGGCCAGCAGGCTCAGCGCGCGCCCGTCGTTGTTCACCGCGGTGCCGCGCAGCAGGGCGAGCACCGGGTCGTCGACGTGGCGGGCGTCGTCGTGCCTGGCCAGGACGATCGCCGCGCCGCCCTCGCCGGGGACGAAGCCGTCGGCGGCGGCGGAGAAGGCGCGGCCGCGGCCGGTCGGCGACAGGGCGCCCGTCCGCTCCAGGGCGCGGTGCGCGGTCGGCGTCAGGGTGAGGTTGACGCCGCCGACGACGGCGAGGTCGCACTCGCCGGCCTGGAGGCTGCGCCGCGCCAGGTGCAGGGCGACCAGCGCGGAGGAGCAGGCGGTGTCGACGGCGAGGGCGGGCCCGGTGAGGTCCAGGCTCTGGGCCACCCGGGCGGCGACCAGGTTGGGGAGGTTGCCGACGAGCGCGGCGGCCGGCGGTTCGCCGTCCGGTTCCGCGGCCTCGGCGAGGAGCTCGCGGTAGCCGCTGTCGCCGGTCGCGACGAAGACGCCGACGCGGCGGCCGGCCCGCCTGGGGCCCGCGTAGCCGGCGCGTTCCAGGGCCTCGTGGGCGAGTTCGAGGAAGATCCTGGCCTGCGGGTCGGTCGCGGCGGCCTCCCGCTCGTCGATGCCGAAGTAGCCGGCGTCGAAGGCGGCCGGGTCGGTCAGGAAGGCGCCCCACCGGGCGGCGGACGTGGGCGGCGTCGGCCAGCGGTCGGCCGGGACGGGGCCGACCGCGTCGTGGCCGGCGGCGAGCAGGTCCCAGAACGCCTCGGGGGTGTCGGCGCCGGGGAAGCGGCAGGCCATGCCGAGCACGGCGATCGGGGCCCGGTCGTCGACCGTCCCGGGTCTCTCGCGGGTCGCCGCGCGGCGCGGCGCGGCCAGGTGTTCGGTCAGCGCGGCGACCGTGTCGCGGTCGCGGAGCACGGCCGGCTCCACGGTGACGTCGAAGGCGTCCTCCAGCGCGGCCAGCACCTCCATCGCCTTGAGCGAGGAGCCGCCGAGGGCGAGGAACCGGTCGTGCGGGCCGATGGTGTGGGCGGGCCGGTCCAACACCCGGGCCCAGATCGCGGTGACCGCCCGTTCGACCTCCCGCCACCGACCGGCCCGAGGTTCGACGCCACGCGCGGGTGCGGCCGCTTCGGCCGGTTCAGCCGGTTCGGCCGGTTCGGCCGGGGTCCACCGCTCCTCGACGGCGACGTAGGCCCCGGCCTCGTAGCGGTCCCGAAGGGTCCGCCGCCGCAGCTTGCCGCTGGTCGTCCTGGGGAAGGCGCCGGGCGGCAGCGGCAGCACCCGCACGTCGTCGTGGGCCAGCGCCTGCCGCAGCCGCGCCGCGACCCGCGCGAGCACGGTCGCCGCCGCGCGCGGCGGGCGCGCCCAGCCCACGAAGGCCAGCACCCGCTCCCGCCCGGCGAGCGGTTCCGTGGAGCCGACGACCGCGACGAGCGGCGAAGGCAGCCCCGGCGTGGCCGCGGCCACCTCCTCCAGGTCCGCGGCGTGGAAGGTGCGGCCGGCCACGAACAGCACGTCCTTGTGGCGGCCGGTCACGCACAGCCGGCCGCCGGTCAGGAACCCCAGGTCGCCGGTGCGCAGCCAGCCGTCGGCGGCGAAGGCGGCCGCGGTCGCCTCGGGCGCCGCGTGGTAGCCGCGGGCGACCTGCGGCCCGCGCACCTGGACGTGCCCCACCCGCCGGTCGGCCAGCGGGCGTTCGGCGTCGTCGACGATCCGCACCTCGCAGCCGGACACCGGCGGCCCCACGTCCATCAGCTCGACGGCGTCCGGGCCAGGGGCGGCGTCCACCGCGTGGCCACGGGCGAGGGCGGCGCGGTCGAGCACCCGGGACGCGGCGACCTCGCCCGGCGGCGGGACGGTGACCGCGAGGGTCGCCTCGGCCAGGCCGTAGACGGGCCGCGCGGCCCGGGGGTCGAGCCCGGCGGCCCCGGCCCGGTCGAGGAACCGCCGCCAGACGGCCGGGGCGATCGGCTCGGCGCCCACCAGCAGCAGCCGGACGGCCGTCAGGTCGAGGGCCTGGAACGCCTCGTCCGGGATGCGGCGGGCCGCGAGTTCCAGCGCGAAGTTCGCCGCCGACAGGATGGTCGCGCGGTGCCCGGCGGCCGCCTCCAGCCAGCGCGCGGGCCGCTTGGCGAACGCCAGCGGTTCGATCCTGACCTGCTTGGCGCGGGCGGCGAGCGGGGCGAGATGGGTGCCGATGAGGCCCATGTCGTGGAAGTAGGGCATCCAGCTGACCACCACGTCGTCCGAGGTGACGGCGGTGGCGCGGTGGATCTGGCGGAGGTTGGCCAGCACCGAGGCGTGGGTCGGCTCCACGCCCTTGGGCGCGCCGGTGCTGCCCGAGGAGAACTGGAGGAACGCGACGTCGTGCGGCGCCGCGTCGGGCAACCGCCCGGGCGGCCGGCCGCGCCGCAGCACCCGGAGACGCAACGGCCTCACGGCGTCCGGCAGTTCGCCGAGCAGCGACTCGGTGGCGTCGTCCACGACGACCGGCGGCCGGCCGAGCGACTCCCACACGGGCCGCACCCGGCGCGCGTCGGGCGCGAGCGGCACCGGTACGAGACCGGCGGCCAGGGCGCCCCAGAACATGGCCTGGAAGTCGTCGCCGCGGTCGGCGAGCAGCGGGACGGGGGTGCCGGGGGTGAGGCCGGCCGCCAGGCAGCCGCCGGCGACGCGCGCGGCGTCGTCCCGCAGCTCGGCCAGGGTGACGGTGTGCTCCCGGCCGTCGCCCCGCACGAACACCAGGGCCTGGTCGGGGGCGGCCGTGGCGGCGTCCCAGAGGATTCGCGGCAGCGTCGGCTCGCCGTTGGGTCCGGTCGTCACGTGTCCCCCGTCTAGATCGCCGTCACCCTAACGGAGGAATTTCGCGCGACACGGGAACCTGGCCGATCGACGCGGAGACGAGGCGTCCTACCGGTCGTGCTCGGCCAGGAACTCCGCCAGTTGTGCCTCGTTCGGGGCGGTGGCCGGGCCGACGCCGGTGACGGCGTAGGCGGCGGCCGCGTTGGCCGCGCGGGCGGCGGCCACCGGGTCCCGGCCGGCGGCGAGCAGCGCGAGGAAGCTGCCGACGTGCGCGTCGCCCGCGCCGTTGGTGTCCACGGCGGTCACCGGGAAGCCGGGCACCGGGGTGGGCGCCTCGCCGGGCGAGGCGAGCCAGCAGCCGCGCGGGCCGTCCCGGACGATGACGCCGGCGCCGGGGGAGAGCCGGCGGCGCAGCGCGGCGGCCGCGTCGGCCGGTTCCGGCAGCCCGGTGAGCAGGCTGGCCTCGCGGGCGTTGGCGCTGAGCCAGTCGACGCGGGCCAGCACGGGGTCGAGGACGGCCGGCGGGATGTCGGCGACCAGCGGCGCCGGGTCGAGGCAGAGGGTGACGTCGGCGGGCAGCGCGGCCGCGAACCCGGCGAGCGGCGGCCCGTTGTCCGGCGACACCAGCGCGTATCCGGAGAGTTGGACGGTGTCGCCTGGCCGGGGCCCGGCGGCGATCGCGGCGAGGTCAGCCGCGGTGAGGTGGCGCTCCACGCCGAAGCTGGTGACGAAGGTGCGCTCGCCGCCGCCGTCGACGAGGGCCACGGTGAACCCGGTGTCCCCGTCGTCGCGGGCCGGCAGCAGCGGCTCGATGCCCTCGGCGGCCAGCGCCCGGCGGACCAGGTCGCCGTGCGGCCCGGTGCCGTGCGGGCCGGCGAAGACGACCTCGGCGCCCAGCCTGCGGGCGGCGACCAGGGTGTTGAAGCCGCCGCCCGCGGTCAGTTCGGAGCGGGAGCCGATGACGTCGCCGCCCCGCTCGGGCAGTGCCGGGATCTCGATGACGAGGTCGGCGATGACGTTCCCGACGAGGACGAGTCGCCCGCTCACCGCGCCGCCTCGGGCACCGCGGGCGAGTCCGCGACGGCCGGCTCGGCGGCCGGCCCGGTGCGACGGCCCGCGGTGGCGTAGACGGCTGCGCCGACCAGGATGGCGATCGCCCAGCCGAGGCCGTTGGTGCCGGCCCAGGTGTCGGCGAACGGCCCGGCGAACCATACGTCGTGGGGGCCGGGTCCGGTGGCGGCCCTGGTGAACAGCAGCCCGGCCACGATGGCGGCGGCCCAGCCGAGGACGGCCGGCAGGTGGAAGCCGCCGGCGTACCAGTAGCGGCTGGTGCGGGTGGTGTCCATCAGCGCGGCGGAGTCGTAGGCGCGGCCGCGCAGCGAGTCGACGACGATCACGCCGATCCAGGCGGAGATGGGGACGGCGAGCAGCGTGAGGAAGGTGGAGAACGGGCCGTAGAAGTCGTCGGCGATCAGCATCAGGTAGACGCCGCCGGCGAACATCAGGACGACGTCGAGGGAGACGGCCCAGAGCCTGGACACCCGGAGGCCGAGCGTGATCATGGTGAGGCCGGCCGAGTAGGTGGACAGGTGGTTGGACATCAGCAGCCCGCCGAAGGCCGCGATCAGGTAGGGGACGGCCATCCAGGACGGCAGCAGCTCGTTGATGGCGGCGACCGGGTCGGTGGCGGTGGCGAGCGTGGGGTCGCCGGCCGCCAGCAGGGAGCCGAGCGAGATCAGCAGCAGCAGCGGGACGCCGGCGCCGAAGGCGGAGGCGATCACCAGCCGCCGGCCGGGGATCTCCCGGGGCAGGTAGCGGGCGTAGTCGGCGCCGGCGTTGGCCCAGCCGATGCCGGTGCCGGCGGCGATGAAGCCGATGCCGGCGATCACGCCGCTGGTGGCGCCGGCCGGCGCGTCGAGCACCTCGCTCCAGTCGACGGTGGCGATCAGGAAGCCCATCACCACAAGGTTGAGCAGGCCGAACAGCACGGTGGCCCATTTGTTGATCCACATGATGGTGGCGTGGCCGAGGCCGCTGATCAGCAGCGTGCAGGCGATGAAGACCAGCAGGCAGACCAGGGTGAGCACGGTGCCCGACGAGAACCCGAAGGCGAAGTCGAGCAGCGCGAGCAGGGCGTAGGCGGCCGTGGTGGTGGAGATGATCTCCCAGCCGATCCGGCTCAGCCAGCTGACCGTCGTCGGTCCCGCGTTGCCGCGCTGCCCGAAGACGGCGCGGGAGAGGGTGAGGGCGGGCGCGCCGCCCTTCTTGCCCGCCAGGCTGAGCGCGCCCACCAGCGCGAAGGAGCCGAAGGAGCCGACGAGGGCGACCAGGACGGCCTGCCAGATGTTGAGGCCGCGGAAGGCGACCAGGGTGGCGCCGAGCGGTAGCCCGAGGATGCTGATGTTGGCGGCGAACCAGGTCCAGAACATCTGGCCGGCGTGGCCGTGCCGCTCGGTGTCGGGAACCGGTTCGATCCCTCGGGTTTCGACGGTGCCGACGCGATCGTTCGTCTTCGAGACGCTCATGACGGAACCTCCTTGCGTGGTGCGACGGGACGGGTGGTGCGGGGGACAGGTGGTGCGGGCGGACGGTCGTGCTCAGCGGTGTTCGAGCAGGCGGACGGTGAGGTCTTCGAGGTCGAGCCCGTTGACGGCGCGCAGGGTGCGCACGGCATCGGGCGGGAGGGCGGAGAGGCCGGTGACGGAGCCGGCGATCGCGCCGGCGATGGCGCCGATGGTGTCGCTGTCGCCGCCGAGGTTGGCGGCGAGGACGGCGGCGCGCCACGGGTCGCCGTCCGCCACCGAGAGCACCGCGAACGCGGCGGGCACGGACTCCTGGCTGGCGACGCTGGTGCCGACCAGGGCGCAGATCCGGTCGATCGCCTGGTCTTCCGGCAGGCCGCGCACCAGCTCCCAGGCCCACTCGACGCGGCTGGCGATGTCGGCGCCCGCGACCCAGTGGCCGCGGCCGGCGCCGGCCCTGGCCGCGACGAGGCCGCCCGGCACGGCGGCCGCCCGGTCGCCGCCCA
>NZ_BAAGPR010000191.1:0-8305 GCF_054783955.1 Streptomyces mayteni
GGGGGCCTACGGCCCGGCGGCGGGCGCGGCGGCTGCGCCGCCAAGGCCCGGCGCTCCGCGCGGGGTTGGCGCCGCGCTTCGCGCGGGGCCGAGGGCCGCGGACCACGGCGGCTACGCCGCCAGGCCGTTGGCCCGGCGCACGGCCCGACCAGCCGGCGGGCCGCCCGCACTCCGCACGGGTGAGGCGGGGCCCACGGTACTGGCGGCGGCTGCGCCGCCAAGCCCCGGCGCTCCGCGCCCGATTGACGCCCCGCTCCGCCCGAGCGAATGAGGCCGCAGGCCACGACGGCTACGCCGCCAGGCCGTTGGCCCGGCGCACGGCCCAACCAGCCGGCGGCCCAGTGGCCGAACCGTCCACGCCCCGCGCGGGTGAGGCGGCCACGCCGCCAAGCCTCGCCGCTCCGCGCGAGCGACTGAGGCCGCAGGCCACGGCGGCTACGCCGCCGGGCCGTTGGCCGCCGTGGCGCGGCAGGACCGCGCTCCGCGCAGGGTTGGGGGCGCAGGCTACGGCGGCGGCCGCGCCGCCGAACCGCGCGCCGCCAAGCCCCGGCGCTTCGCGCCGGATTGGCGCCGCCGGGCCGCGCGCCGCTCAGCTCGGCGTCGCCGCCCCCACGCGGTAGCGCGCGCTGGCGCGGTGCCAGTCCCAGGCGCCGCGGACGGCGGTGGTGACGCGGGTGGTGAGGAGGTGGGCGTCGGGGCCGAGGGTCTGGAGTTCGCGGCCGACGGTGACGAGTTGGTCGGTGCGGGCGGCGATCATCCGCTGGACGGTGGCGGTGGCGGTGGCGTCGTCCGGCAGGGCGTGGTGGTCGCGGACCAGGATCACCAGGTTGGCGCGCTCGCCGGTCGCGCGGTCCCGGGGGAGCGAGTGGACGTCGTTGGTCCACGCCATCACGTCGCTGGCCGCCGCCGTCAACTCCCGGACGGGGGCCGCGTCGAGCAGGGTCGCCGCGAACTCGCGGCGTTCCACGAGCTGGATCAGCTGGAAGATCGGCAGCGCGCCGAACGAGAGCCGGCGCCAGGCGACGTACTGGGCAAGCGTGGGCGGCGGGCGCAGGCCGAGGCGGACGCCGGCCTGCCAGTGGTAGCCGGTGAGGCAGTCCCGCAGGTGGCGGGCGAAGCGGCGGCGCCAGGCGGGGGACATGGGCGCGGCGGTCGGCGGCCAGAGTTCCTCGGCGAGGGCGCGTCGGAAGTCGGCCCAGGCGGTGCCGGCCGGCCGGTCGAACCAGTCGTCGGCGGTGAGCAGCCAGACGTACCAGCGGGCCAGCAGGGCCATCTCGGGGTAGGGCGCGGCGCGGTAGTAGCTCGTGGCCAGGGTGACGACGCGGGAGGCGGCGAGCCGGCGGTGGCCCGCGGCATCGACGAGGCCGTGCCCGGCGGCCCAGTCGTACGCCTGCTCCTCCAACTCGACAGAGCGGGGGTGGAGTGGCTGGCCGGGGATGGGCATGGGGATGGGCATCAGGTGCACGGGGAGAGTCCGGGGGTGGTGGGTGGGTCAGAACGTGACGGGCAGGGCTTCGAGGCGGCGGGTGCGGTGGGTCGGGCGCCAGGTCAACTCGCTGGTGGGCACGGCCAGTTCGATCTTGGGGGTGCGGCGGAGCAGCGTGGCGAAGACGACGTCGGCCTGGAGCCTGGCGAGCGGGATGCCCAGGCAGAGGTGGGTGCCGCGGCCGAAGGAGAGGTGTGGGTTGGGGGCGCGGTCGAGGACGACCTCGTCTGGGCAGTGGAAGTGATGGGGGTCGCGGTTGGCCGCGGCGAGCGAGAGGAGCACCGAGTCGCCGGCGCTGATCCGGACGCCGCCCAGTTCGAGGTCGGCGGTGGCGAACCGCCGGATGGCCAGCGGCAGCGGGCCGTCGAAGCGGAGCAGTTCCTCGACGGCGGTGGGCAGCAACGCCGGCTGGGCCAGCAGGCGTTCCCAGTGCATCCGGGGGTCGAGGAGGGCGAGGATGCCGTTGCACACCATGCTGGCGGTGGTGTCGTGGCCGGCGGCCAGAAGGATGAAGGCGAGGCTGACGAGCTCGTCCTCGGTGAGCCGGTCGTCGGCGTCGCGGGCCTCGATCAGGGTGCTCAGCAGGTCGTCGGCCGGGTGGCGCCGCTTGTGGGTGATGACGTCCCGCAGTTGGGCCTCGGCCTGCCGCATGGCGTCCAGGATGGCGCGGGGGCGGCCGGGGATCAGCAGGGCGTCCGTCCAGGAGGCGATCTGGGCGCCGGCCGAGGCGGGGAGACCGAGCAGGTCGCAGATGACGCGGAGCGGCAGCGGCAGCGCGAGCGCGGCGAGCAGGTCGGCCTCGCCGGCCGGGTAGACCGCGTCGATCAGGGTGTCCGTGTGGGCCTGGACGCCGGGACGCAGCCGCTCGATGGCGCGGCGGGTGAAGGCGGGGGCGACCAGGCGGCGGAGCCTGGTGTGGTCGGGCGGATCGAGGTGGAGCAGGTCGTTGCGGAGCGCGGGCGGCAGCGGGAGGCCCTGGTAGTCGCCGCCGTGGCTGCTCGCGGCGTTGGTGGAGAGGCGGGGGTCCTGGAGCGCGGCGCGCACGTCCGGGTAGCGCGTGACCAGCCAGGCCGCCGAACCGTCCGGGCCGGTCACACGGTGCACGGAGCGGCTGGCCCGCAGGCGGGCGTACGTCCCGTGCGGGTCCGCGAAGAAGGTCTCGTCGATGTGCACGCCACCTAACGTACATGTGCGATTACGGAATGCAGCAGCGGGTGCGGGAACCTTTCTCCTGACGCCGAGGGGGTGAACCCGCCGCGCGCTCTCCGCCGGAAGGGGGCCGGCCCGCGGGTGGCCTGGTGCCGCGGGCCGGCTCCCGGTCAGTGCGCCGCCAGGGCCCGGTGCCGGGCGACGGCGGCCAGCCGGACGGCCGAGGTGCCGAGCCCGGTGGGGGCCAGGAAGCCGGTCGGGGTGGCGTCAGCGAGCAGGTCCTCCTCGCGGTAGCGGCGGCACTCGCGGTGCCAGTTGAGGACGGCCGCCATCCACTCGCCGAGCTCCACCACATAGCCGTCGACGACCGCGCGGGCGGCCTCGTCCAGCTCGAAGTCGTCGCAGAGCACCGGGAGTTCGCTGGCGGCGACGTGCTGGAACTGGCTCATCCGCCCGCGCATCAGGTCGTCCACGATGCGCAGCGCGGCCGGGTAGTCGCAGCCGAAGAAGTTCTGGGTGACGAGGACGCAGTTGTGGACCTCGCCCTCGAACTCGATCTCCTTCTGGTAGGAGAAGACGTCGTTGAGCAGGGCCCCGTAGTCGGCGGCCGCGTTCTCCAGGGAGCGCAGGGGACCGCTTTCGTAGACCTCGTCGGGCAGCGCGCGGTCGTGGCGGAGTCGGCACAGACTCATGGTCAGCTCGGCGCCGAAGGTCTTGCGGCGCATCTCCAGGTAATCGACCGGTTCGGGGATACGGTTCTGCGCCTGGTTGACGAGCTCCCAGCTCCAGGACTCCATCATGTCGACGACGCTGGCGCGGAAGGCGCGGCGCGCGGCGGGGGTCATGCCGCCCGCGGTGCGCGGCCAGAGGTCGGCGAGGCCGCGCTCCAGCCCGTTCAGCAGCGGGGGCGGCGGCGCGTGGGGGTCGTCCACCGGCATCAGGGCGATCAGGCGTTCCGTGCAGGCGCGGGCGCCGGCCAGGTTCCTGGCGCGGCCGAAGGCGACGGGGTAGTAGTCGTCGCCGTAGGTGCCCCAGACCAGCCAGCCGGTGGCCAGGTCGAGCTCCTCCTGGCCGACGTCGGGGCTGATGCCGGCGGCGCAGAGCGCGAAGTCGTAGCCGGCCAGCTTGTGTTCGGTCCAGACGGTGGGGGCGTCGGTGAAGAGGCCGACCCGGTGGCCGTAGGCGATCGCCTCGCGCCGGGCGGCCGGCAGCAGCGGGTTGAGCCGCAGCTCGTACGGCATGTCGAAGTCGGGCAGCAGGGACGGGCCGACGCGCCGGTGCGGGACGTGGCTGAAGCCGCGGGCCCTGGCGGCCTCGGCGCGCGGGGTGGTGGTGACGCCGAGGCCGGCCAGCGCCGTGAAGGGGCCGCTGAGGCCGAGCCGTTCGGCGGGCGCGTCCACCGGCTTCATGTAGCGGCTGGAGCGCAGGTGCCACTCGTGGCCGCCCGACTGCCAGTCCTGGAGGCCCTTGACGTACCGCGCGACGGCGGCCGACTCGTCGGGGGTGAGGCCGTGTTCGGCGCAGAGCGGGGGCAGTTCGGTGAGCGCGGTGTGCTCGAACTGCTGGATCCGCGCGGTGAGCAGGTCGTTGACGGCCTCGGCGGCCTCCTGGGTGGTGCAGTCGAGGAAGGTCTCCAGGGCGAGCACGCCGTTGCTCAACTCGCCCTCCTCCTCCGTCTCCCGCTGGTAGGAGAAGAGGTCGTTCCGCAGGTGGACGGCGTCGGCGAAGGTGTCGCGGAGCACGGTCAGCGGGCGGGCGGCGGCGATCGCGGCCGGCACCTCGGCCCGCGCGGCGAACTCGACCAGGCCGGCCGACCAGGGGGCGCCGCCGACCTTGCGGCGCATCTCGATGTACTCGACGGGGTTGGGGATCCGGCCGATGTTGATGTTGGCCAGCTCCCACAGCGACTCGTTGAGCAGGTGCTCGGTGGCCTTGGCGAACCTGGCCCGCCAGGCCAGCGACATCGCGGGCACGGTGCGGGCCCACAGGTCGGCGAGGCCGGCCTCCACCGGGTTGACGGGTTCCGGGGTGCCGGCCGCGAGGTCCATGGGCATGAAGGCGGGCAGCCGGTCCAGGTACTCCTTGCCGCCGGCGCGGTCCTGGGAGCGCTTGAAGGTCTCCAGGAAGTGGTCGTCGAAGAAGAAGACCCACACGTACCAGTCGGTGACCAGGGCCAGATCGGACGCGGTGCTGTCCGGGTGGGTGTACGCGCAGAGCAACGGGTAGTCGTGCGCGTCGAGATCGGCTTCTGTCCAGATCCCGGATCCCTCCAACATGCCCATGTCGCGCGCCCACTGGGTGGAGTGGGCGCGCACCTCGTCGAGGTGCGGGCTCAGCCGGGCGGGATACGGGGAGTAGAAGTCGGGCAGGCGGAAGGGCTGTGCCACCTTCGGGTCATCTCCTGGGCTAGCCGGACACGGGCCGACCCCTGTCGTCGAGCGTGGTCGGTCCGGCCAGCATGACCCGGCTCCGCCCACCCACGGCGTCAAACCACACGTGTGGGTGAACCGCACCCCTGCGCCCTGACGTCCTGATTGGCAACATGAACCGTGTTCGACGCGTGCGTACGGGGGTTGTTCGATGGTTGTGATGGCCGAACCGCTCTATTCCGAGGGTTCCTGGAATCCGCTGACGACGAAGGTGACGCTGACCGCGTCCGAACTCCGGGTCGGTGGCCGGCACATGGCACTCTCGGAGCTCAACCTGCCGGCCATGGCCGACGCCTACCTGCGCGGGCGGTGGCTCGGCGCCGGCGGCACCGAGGTGCTGCTTGCCGACCTCGGTGCCGGCTCCGGGGTGGTGCCGGTGATCCGGGTGACCGGCTCGTCCAAGCCGGTGCGGGTCCGCAGGGCCGCCGAGTTCGCCCGCGCGCTCGGCGAGTTGGCGGTGCGGCAGGTGGGCGGCCAAGCGGCCGTCCAGGGGCACGCGGAGCGGGCGGCGCGCGAGGGCGTGCCGCTGTGGATGGCGCGCAGGCTCGCGCCGGGGCCGGCCGGCGGCCCGATAGCGGTGGCGGTCGACCGTCGGCTGATGCGGGCCGACGTCTGGGCGGCGGACGCGCCGACGGCGCGACTGCGCGGGCCGCAGGGCCTGGTCGCCGGGGACGAGAACATGCCGGCGCTCCTCGCGTTGACGGTCGGGGAGCAGCCGGCGGCGCTGACCGTCGAACGCGGCTGGCGGAAGTCGCGGCGCTCGGTCACGGTCTCCTCGTCGTTCGGCCAGTGGCAGTTGGCGCGGGAGAGCTGGAACGCGTCGCGGCTGCTGCGGGACGGCGGCTCGGTGGCGCTGATCACCCGGCCCGGTGGGCGGGAGCGCCGTGGGCAGTTGGTGCTTCCGCTGGCCAGGGTCGAGCACCACACGTCGTTCCCGGTGGACGCGGTGCTCGCGCACTTCTTCGCGGTCTGCTTCGGCCTCGGCGACGACACCGGCACGATCAGGTTCGGCTCCCGGCGGCCGGAGCCGGACGAGATGGAGTGGGACGACTCGTGGTTCACCGGCCTCGGTGACGGTCGCGACGACAACGGCCCGGGGGCGCGCGGCGACGGCTGGGGCGGCGGGGACGGCGCGGACACCGGCGGCGACCGCGGGGACGGCGGTGGCGGCATCTTCGGCGGCGGCGGTGACGGGGGTGGCGGCGACGGCGGTGGCGGTGGCGGTGGCGACTGATTGGCCGGCCGGCGCGCGTCGGCCAGGTCAGCCGCGCCTGGCGGCCCGGAACCGCTCGGCGGCGGCCGTGAGTTCGACGATCGGCGGCAGGTAGTCCACCTCCTCAGCCGACCGCCAAGGCCGGTGCGCGGCCGGTCCGTCAAGACCGGCCAACTCCGGCACCCAGCGCCGCACGTACTCCCCGCGCGGGTCAAACCTGCGGGCCTGCGTCAGGGGGTTGAGCACCCGGTTGGGCCGGGTGTCGGTCCCGGTGCCGGCCACCCACTGCCAGTTGAGCTGGTTGTTGGCCAGGTCGCCGTCGACCAGCAGCGCGAGGAAGTGCCGGGCGCCGATCCGCCAGTCCACGTACAGGGTCTTGGTGAGGAAGCTGGCGGCGAGCAGCCGGGCCCGGTTGTGCATCCAGCCCTCCTCCCGCAGCTGCCGCATCGCCGCGTCCACCAGCGGATAGCCGGTGCGGCCGGCGCGCCACGCCTCGACGGCGGCCAGGTCCCGGCGCCAACGGTCGCCGCGCGGGCGGTAGTCGTGCCAGGCCGCGTCGGGCCTGGCGGCCAGCACCTGGTGGTGGAAGTCCCGCCAGGCCAGCTGCCGGACGAAGGCCGCGGCGCCCGCCCCCTCGCGGCGCGCGACGCGGTGCCGCAGCTCGGTCGCGGACAGGCAGCCGAAGTGCAGGTAGGGGGAGAGCCGGGAGGTGGCGTCGCCGGCCAGGTCGTCGTGGCGGTCGGCGTAGCCGTCGAGCCCGCCGCGCTCCCAGCGGCGCAGCCGGCGCCTCGCCGGGTCCTCGCCGCCGGCGGGCAGCCGGGGCGAGCGCTCGCCGGTGGCACCGAGGCGGGCCGCGTCGGGCAGCCGCTCGGAGCGGACCCGCGGCACCCGGAGCGCGCGCGGCGCGGCCAGCACCGGGCGCGGCTCGGCGGCCAGCCAGCAGCGCAGATAGGGCGTGAAGACGGCGTAGTGGTCGCGCCCGGCCGGAGCGACGGCGCCGGCCGGCAGGGTGGTCAACGAGGCGTCATGGACGCGCAGTTCGCGGCGGTCGGCGGCGAGCGCGGCGCGCAGCCGGCGCTCCCTGGCGGTCGCGTAGCCGCTCACCCCGGCCGCCAGGTGGACGGTGCCGGCCGCCGTCTCCGCGGCGACCCGGCGGGTCTCCGCCACCACGTCGCCGTGCCGCACCACCAGCCGGCCGCCCCTGGCGCGGAGCGCGCCGTCCAGGTCGGCGAGGCAGTCCGCCAGGAACGCGGCCCGGTTGGGCGAGACGAAGCCGGCCGCGCGGATCCCCGAGTCCACGACGAACAGCGGCACCACGCGCGGCGCGCTGTCCGACGCGGCCCGGAGCACCGGGTTGTCGTGGACCCGCAGGTCCGCGGTGAACAGGGCCACCGCGACGTTCGCCGAGACGTTCACATCCGCTCCCGCGCCGGCCGGAGGGAGGACAGGGGCCGGCCCGCGCCGGATTCTGCCTCGGCCCGGGACGCGATGGTGCGCACCATGCCGCCGAACACCCATGCGTGGAAGGGGGAGATGGCCCGCCAGTAGGCGTGCCCGAGCAGGCCGCGCGGCAGGAAGAGGGCGCGCTGGCGGTACCGGGTGCGGCCCTCCTCGTCCCGGTCCACCCAGAGTTCGAGCCAGGCGTCGCCCGGCAGCCGCAACTCGGCGCGGAGTCGGAGCAGCCGGCCGCGCTCCAACGCGTCGACCCGCCAGAAGTCCACCGCGTCGCCGCGCGCCAGGCACGTGGGGTGCGGCCGGCCGCGCCGGCCGCCGGCCCCGCCGAAGAGCCGGTCGAGCCAGCCGCGCACCGTCCAGGCCGGCGGCGCCGAGTACCAGCCGGTGTCGCCGCCGATCGCCTCGATCACCCGCCAGAGCGCCCCGGGCGAGGCGTCCACGATCCGCTCGCGGGCGTCGACGTACCGGCTGACGCCGGCCCAGTCCGGGTCGCCGGGCAGCGAGTCGGCCGGGCCCGCGGCGCGCTCCGCCGGCCTCCGGCCCGGGCCCGCAGCCGCGGCGAGCGCGGCGCCG
>NZ_BAAGPR010000192.1:0-7982 GCF_054783955.1 Streptomyces mayteni
CCGGCAGCGGCACCAGCGCCACCGCCTCGACGCCGCCGTCCGCCACGGCCGCCGTCGGCAGCAGCTCCTCCAACAGCGCCCGGCCGACCTGGCCCGTGTCGAACTCCGCCCCGGCCCACGCGACCCGGGTCGCCACCACCTGCCAGTACGGCTCGGCGCCACCCGCGCCCAGCACCGGCGCCGCGACCCGCAGCCTGGCCGCCACCTCGGCGGGCGGCGCGCCGGCCGAGGTCAGCTCCACCACCTCCCGGGCCAGCCGCCGCTGCACCGTCCTGCTCGCCTCGCGGCGGTCCCGCTCCGCGGCCACCAGCCGCGCGACGCCGTCCAGCAGGTCGAGCCGCTCGGGGGGCCACTCCCCGGCGTCGGCCAGGACCGCGAGCAGCCAGCCGGAGAGCAGCGTCCGCCGCGGGTCGCCCTCCTCGTCGCCGACCGGGAACAGCGAGTACGTCTCGCCCCCCACCGCCGCCCGCGACGGGCCCCGGCGCCCGGCGCCGGCGGCCGCCAGCCGCCGCTCACACAGCTCGCCCGCGACGCCCGCCGGCAGCGGCTCGCCGCCGGTGGCGGCGATCGGCCGGCCGCTGGCGGAGAGCAGCCAGGCCCGCAGGTCCAGGTCGGTGCCCAACAGGTCGAGCACCGCCCCCGGGCCGCCGCCGGCCGGCCCGGCCGACATCAGCCGCCGGTGCCGGTCCACCACGGCCGCCAGGTCGCCGGCCCGCTCGCCCGAGACGCGGCGCACCACGAACTCGGTGATGTCGGCGAAGCCGACCTCCTCGCCCACCGCGAACAGCGGCAGCCCGTGGCGCGCGCAGGCGGCCGTCAGATCCTCCGGCACCGCGCCGAACTCGGCCTCGCCGGCCGCCAGACCCGCCACGCCCGCGGCGGTCAGGATCCGCACGAAGGGCTCCGCGTCGCCCGGGCCACGCCACCAGGCGAGGCCGGTCAGCACCAGCTCGCCGCCGCGCAGATAGCGGCTCGGGTCGCGCAGGTCCGTCGTCATCACCCCGCGCACCCGCCGGTCGAGCTCCGGCTCCCCGGCCAGCAGCCGCAACCCGAAAGGGCCGGTCTCCAGCAGCGTGCGCAGTCGCATGTCCTCGGTCCCGCCTGGCCGATCGTCGGTTTCCCTGGTGTTGCCCGGTGGCTGCCCTCTGGTTGCCGACACCGTTTCTTCGTACGAATCTACAAGAGCCGGCGGCCCAGCCGAGTGATGGCTTCGGCCCATCCGTGACTGCCCGCGACCCTTTCTGACCGGTTGTACTGGGAGGAGCCATGTCCACCACCGCCAACCTCCCCGGGAGGGCACGCTGATGGAGTTCCTGCGTCCGGCCGGCTGGCAGGAGGCGCTGGCCGCCAAGGCGGCCCACCCCGACGCGGTGCCGCTGGCCGGCGGCACCGATCTGATGGTCGAGATCAACTTCGACCGGCGCCGCCCCACCCGGCTGCTCGACCTCTCCCGGATCCCCGAGCTCCGCGCCTACGAGGCCGGCCCCGACGTCGTCAGGCTCGGCGCCGCCGTGCCCTACCGCGTCGTCATCGACCGGCTGCGCCCCGAGCTGCCCGGACTCGCGCTCGCCGCCCACACCGTGGGCTCCCCGCAGATCCGCAACCGCGGCAGCGTCGGCGGCAACCTCGGCACCGCCTCGCCGGCCGGCGACTCCCACCCGGCGCTGCTCGCCGCCGGCGCCCGGGTCGAGGCCGCCTCGGTGCGCGGCACCCGGCTGATCCCGATCGACGAGTTCTACACCGGGCCCAAGCGCAACGCGCTCGCCCCCGACGAGCTGATCCGCGCCGTGCACGTCGACACCGCCGGCGGCCCGCAGCAGTTCGCCAAGGTCGGGCCGCGCAACGCCATGGTCATCGCCGTCTGCGCGTTCGCCCTCGCCCTGCACCCGGTCACCCGCACCGTCCGCACCGGCATCGGCTCGGCCGCCCCGACGCCCGTCAGGGCCCACGCCGCCGAGGAGTTCCTGACCGGCGTGCTCGCCGAGGGCGGCCACTGGGAGAGCGGCCGGCCCGTGCCGCCGGCCGCCGCCCGCCGGTTCGCCGAGCTGGCCGCGGCCGCCTGCGCCCCGATCGACGACGTGCGCGGCACCGCCGACTACCGCCGGCACGCCGTCGCCGTGCTGGCCCGCCGCACCCTGCACTGGACCTGGTCCGCCCTCCGTCCCGACGCCCTGGAGAGGGGTGCCGCCTGATGCGCGTGCGACTCACCGTCAACGGCCGGCCGCAGACGGCCGACGACGTCTGGCCAGGCGAGAGCCTGCTCTACGTGCTGCGCGAGCGGCTCGGCCTGCCGGGCAGCAAGAACGCCTGCGAGCAGGGCGAGTGCGGCTCCTGCACCGTCCGGCTCGACGGCGACCTGGTGTGCGCCTGCCTGGTCGCGGCCGGCCAGGCCGACGGCACGTCCGTCGACACCGTCGAGGGGCTGCGGCGGGACGACCGGCTCTCCCCGTTGCAGGAGGCGTTCTGCGCGGCCGGCGCCGTCCAGTGCGGCTTCTGCACCCCCGGGCTGCTGATGGCGGCCGGCGAACTCCTCGAACGGGTGCCGGAGCCGTCCGACGCCGACATCCGCGAGGCGCTCTCCGGGAACCTCTGCCGCTGCACCGGCTACGAGAAGATCCTCGACGCCGTCCGGCTGGCCGCCGTCCGCGGCGCGGAGCCTGCGGGAGAGCTCTCGTGACCCCGCCTGCCGGCCGCGTGTCGCCGGCGCACGAGGCGCTCGGCGGCGAGAGCCCCGGCGGCGTCGGCGAGTCGGTGCCCCGCCCCGGAGGGTTGGGCACCGGCTACGAGAAGATCCTCGACGCCGTCCGGCTGGCCGCGGCCCGCACCGCCGACCACGCCACCGAGCCCGCGGCGGAGCTCTCGTGACCCCGCCCACCGGCCGCGTGTCGCCGCCGCGCCAGGCGCTCGGCGGCGAGAGCCCGGGCGGCGTCGGCGAGTCGGTGCCCCGCCCCGACGGGGTGCTCAAGGTCACCGGCGAGTTCGCCTACGCCTCCGACCTGTGGCACGAGGACATGCTGTGGGGCCACACCCTGCGCAGCCCGCACGCCCACGCCGCCATCGAGGCCATCGACGTCTCCCTGGCCCTGGCCGCCCCCGGCGTGCACTGCGTGCTCACCCACGACGACCTGCCCGCCGCCACCCACTACGGCCTGGAGATCCAGGACCAGCCGGTGCTCGCCCGCGACGTGGTCCGCTACCAGGGCGAGCCCGTCGCCGTGGTGGCCGCCGACCACCCGGAGTCCGCCCGCCGCGCCGCCGCCCTGATCCGCGTCGACTACCGCGAACTCCCCGTCGTCCACGACGAGGCCAGCGCCACCGCCCCCGACGCGCCCGTGCTGCACCCCGGCCGCACCGACCGGCACGCCGCCCACGCCCCGCACCCCAACGTCGTGCACCGCCAGCCGATCGTGCACGGCGACGCGGCGGCCGCCGCCGCGACCGCCGACGTGGTGGTCACCGGCGAGTACGAGGTCGGCATGCAGGACCAGGCGTTCCTCGGCCCCGAGTCGGGGCTCGCCATCCCCGCCGAGGACGGCGGCGTCGACCTGCACATCGCCACCCAGTGGCTGCACGTCGACCACCGGCAGCTCGCCCCCGTGCTCGGCCTGCCGCCCGAGAAGGTGCGACTCACCCTCTCCGGCGTCGGCGGCGCCTTCGGCGCCCGCGAGGACCTCTCCATGCAGGCCCACGCCTGCCTGCTGGCGCTCCGCACCGGCCGGCCCGTCAAGATCGTCTACAACCGCCACGAGTCCTTCTTCGGGCACGTGCACCGGCACCCCGCGAAACTCTCCTACGAGCACGGCGCCACCCGCGACGGCAGGCTCGTGTACGTCCGTGCCAGGATCGTGCTCGACGGCGGCGCCTACGCCTCGTCCTCGTCCGCCGTCGTCGGCAACGCCGCCTCCCTCGGGCTCGGCCCCTACGAGGTGCCGCACGCGCACGTCGAGGCCGTCGCGCTCTACACCAACAACCCGCCCTGCGGCGCGATGCGCGGCTTCGGCGCCGTCCAGGCGTGCTTCGCCTACGAGGCCCAGATGGACAGGCTCGCCGCCGCCCTCGGCCTCGACCCCGTCGAGCTGCGCCGGCGCAACGCCATGAGCCAGGGCTCCACCATGCCCACCGGCCAGGTCGTCGACTCGCCCGCCCCCGTGGCCGAGCTGCTCCGCCTGGTGAAGGCACGCCCGCTGCCCCCCGAGCGGCAGTGGGAGACCGTCGACGCGGCCACCGGCGCGCCGGCGGTCGACGTCCGCGCGCTGCCCGGCGGGCTCTCCAACGCCGGCCACGGCGAGGGCGTGGTGCGCGGCGTCGGCTACGCCGTCGGCATCAAGAACGTCGGCTTCTCCGAGGGCTTCGACGACTACTCCACCGCCCGGGTCAGGCTGGAGGTGATCGCGGGCGAGCCGGTCGCCACCGTGCACACCGCGATGGCCGAGGTCGGCCAGGGCGGCGTCACCGTGCACGCCCAGATCGCCCGCACCGAACTCGGCGTCACCCGGGTGACGATCCTGCCCGCCGACACCAGCGTCGGCTCCGCCGGCTCCACCTCCGCCTCCCGGCAGACCTACATGACCGGCGGCGCCGTCCGGAACACCTGCCTCGCGGTCCGCGCCGAACTGCTGCGCCGCGGGCGGGAGCGGCACGGCTGGCCGGAGACCGGCCCCCGGTTGGAGGGCGGCAAGGTGGTCGCCGCCGACGGCTCGGTGCTCGCCTCGCTCGCCGACGTGCTGGGCGACGAGGCCGTCGACCTGGAGCTGGAGTTCAGGCACCGGCCCACCCAGCCCTTCGACCCGGTCACCGGGCAGGGCTTCGGCCACGTCCAGTACTCGTTCTGCGCGCACCGCGCCGTCGTCGAGGTGGACACCGAGCTCGGCCTGGTCAAGGTGATCGAGCTGGCCGCCGCCCAGGACGTCGGCAGGGCCATCAACCCGGCGGCCGTCGCCGGCCAGATCCACGGCGGCTCCGCCCAGGGGCTCGGCCTCGCCGTGCTGGAGGAGATCGTCGTCGGCCCGGACGGCCGGATCCGCAACCCGTCCTTCACCGACTACCTGATCCCCACCATCCTCGACACCCCGACCATGCCGCTCGACGTCCTCGAACTCGCCGACGAACACGCCCCCTACGGGCTGCGCGGCATCGGCGAGGCCCCCACCCTCTCCGCCACGCCCGCCGTGGTGGCCGCGATCCGGCAGGCCACCGGGCGCGACCTGCGCCGGGTACCGGTGCGCCCCGAACACCTGGTGGACCCGGGCGGGTCGGAGGGGGGCGCCTGATGCTGGAGCTCGCCGAGACGCTGCGCGCCTGGTGCCTGGACGGGCGCGAGTTCGCCGTCGCCACCGTCGTCGACGTGCGCGGCAGCGCCCCGCGCGCCCCCGGCGCCGCGCTGGCCGTCGCCGCCGACGGCACCGCGGTGGGCAGCGTCTCGGGCGGCTGCGTCGAGGCCGCCGTCTACGAGCTGTGCCGGGAGTCCCTGGCCGACGGCGCGCCCCGCCGCGAGCGGTTCGGCTACGCGGACGACGACGCCCTCGCCGTCGGCCTCACCTGCGGCGGCACCGTCGAGGTGCTGGTCACCCCGGTCGGCCGCGCCGCGCCCGCCCGGCGGACCCTGGCGGCCGCGCTCGCGGAGGCCGGCGGCGGCCGGCCGCTCGCGCTGGCCAGGATCGTCGTGGGACCGCCCGAACTCCGCGACGGCGCGCTGCTGGTGCGCCCCGACGGCACCCACCGAGGCACCCTCGGCGGCCGGCCGGGCCTCGACCGGGCGGCCGCCGCCGAGGCCGCCGCGCTGCTGGACGCCGGCCGCACCGGCCTCGTCCACCTCGCCGCCGAGGGCGGCCGCTGCGGGACGCCCGTCACGCTGCTCGTCGAGACGAGCCTGCCGCCGCCGCGGATGCTGGTCTTCGGCGCCGTCGACTTCGCGGCCGCCCTCGCCGGGGCCGGCGCCTTCCTCGGCTACCGGGTCACGGTCTGCGACGCCCGCCCCGTCTTCGCCACCCCCGAGCGCTTCCCCGCCGCCCACGAGGTCGTGGTCGACTGGCCGCACCGCTACCTGGACACCCAGCGCGACCTGCTCGACGGCCGCACCGCGATCTGCGTGCTCACCCACGACGCCAGGTTCGACGTCCCGCTGCTCACCAGGGCGCTCGCGCTGCCCGTCGGCTACGTCGGCGCGCTCGGCTCGCTCCGCACCCACGCCGACCGGCTCCGCCGGCTGCGCGCGGCGGGGGTCCCCGAACGCCGACTCGCCGCGCTGCGCTCGCCGATCGGCCTCGACCTGGGCGCCAGGACCCCCGCCGAGACCGCGCTCTCCATCACCGCCGAGATCGTCGCCCTCCGCCGCGGCGGCTCGGGCGTGCCGCTCACCGACAGCGGGCTGTCCATCCACCACGAGACCACCGCCGCCCTCGCCCCCGCCCCGGCCGGCAGCACCGCCGCCTGACCCCGCGGGTCAGGCGGCGGCGATGCGGGCGCGCAGCCCCTCGAGGCGTTGGGCGGTCTCCTCGTCGCCCGCCGCGCGGCAGCGGGCGACGGTGTCGGCCAGCCGGGCCAGCGCGGCCTCCCGGCGGCCCAGCCGGTCGGCCTCGATGACGGCCGCCACCCGGTTCGCCTCGGCGCCTGGCCGCTCGCCGTCCCGGCCGCTCTCGGCGAAGGCGGCGACCGCGGACTCGGCGGCGGCCAGCGCGTCCTCGGCGCGGCCGGCGTCGACCAGGACCCTGGCCCGCAGGTCGTGGTTGACGCCCGTCTCGTACCCGCGGGCCTCCGGCGCCACGGAGTCGAGGAGGCCGTCCGCGGTGGCCAGGTGGCTCAGCGCCGCGTCCGGCTCGGCGCGCTCGGCGAACGCGCGGGCCGTGGTCAGGACGGCGCTCGGGTGCGGCGCCTCCTCGTGCAGGGCGAGCATCCGCGCGTAGGCCGCGCCTGCCGTGTCCGCGTTGCCGGCCCGCAGCAGCGCGGCGGCCGCCTCGGCGGCGGCCATGGTGTGCAGGTGCCGGTCCTCGTCCCAGGTGGCGAGCGCGTCCGCCAGCCGCAGGAACTCCTCGGCGGCGGCGCGGTGTTCGCCGGCGTGGGTGAGGCGGTGGCCCAGGCTGAGCCGGAGTTGGGCGGCGAGCCGCGGGTCGAGCGCGCCCTGGTCGGCGCCGAGCGCCGACTCCAGCACCGCGGCGGCCTCGGCGTGCTGGCCGGCCTGGGCCAGCACCTCGTGGAGGTCCAGGCGGGCGCCGGCGGCGTTGTCGTGGTCGCCGTCGCGCTCGAACCGGTCGGCGGCCTGGGAGAGATGGGTCACCGCGCTCGTCCGGTCGCCGGTCCCCGCGGACAGCCCGCCGAGCACGGTGTGCGCGACGGCGGTCGGGAAGTCCGGGTCGCCGTGGCGCGCGGCGCCGGCGAGGGCGCGGTGCGCCAGCTCGGCCGCCTCCTCGGCCCTGCCCTGCTGCCGCAGCACCTGGGCGAGGAGGAACTGCGGCATCGGGGTGCCCCAGGGCCGGTCGGCGGCCTCCAGGGCGTCGAGGCAGGCCCTGAGGTCGGCCACCGCCGCCTCCCAACGGCCCTCGCGGGCGGCGACGTCGGCGGCGTAGCGGTGCGCGGCCGCCGCCTGGTGCGGCACGGCCAGCCTGGTGGCCTCGGCCAGCAGCTCGGCCTGGGCCGCCGCGAAGCGCTCCCTGGCGTCGGCCGGCGGCTCGGCGCGGGCGTCGACCAGCGGCCGGAAGGCGAGGAACGTGCGGGTGTTGAGCAGGTGCAGCCGGGTGCGGGCGCCGTCCGAACCCGGTTCGGGCGCCGGGTGCTCCGCGGCGTCGTCGGCCATGAGCTCGGCGAGCTCCGCCAGTTCGGCGAGTTCGGCCCGGGTCGCGTCGTCGGCGGTCGTGGCCTCGCGGAGGGTGAGGGCGCGGGCCCGGTGGACGCGGGCCCGGCGGGCCAGGCCGGCGGCCGTGTACAGCTCGACGGCGGTGGCCACGGCGGCCACGACGGCGGCGCGGACGCCGTCGCGCATCTCGCGG
>NZ_BAAGPR010000193.1:0-7963 GCF_054783955.1 Streptomyces mayteni
CCTAAGACCGCTTGGCCTGCGACTTGGCCGGCGGCTCCGCCGGCCGCCGGGCCGCCGCGGGCGCCGTGCGTGGACATGCCCTCGCGGACCAGGCTGGCGGGGGTGGAGACGGCGGCGCGGGCGGCGCGGCTCGACGTGTCCTGGCGCATGGCGCGGTGGTTGACGATCTCGTCGCCGAAGCCGGGGACGAAGCGGTAGATCATGGCGGAGGCGAAGATGGCCAGGATGATGATGGCCAGCCCGGAGATGATGGCCGAGACGGCGGTGGGGCCGCCCTCCTCGCCGGTGGTGAGGGCGGCGGCGAGGCCGAGGACGATGGCGATGACCGGCTTGATGAGGATGACGGCGATCATGATGCCGGCCCAGCCGCGGACGTGGCCCCACAGGTTCTTGTCGACGAGCCCCGAGTAGACGGCGGTGCCGAGGAGCGCGCCGACGTACAGCATGGCGGCGCGGATGACGAGTTCGAGGGCGAGGACGCCGGCCGCCAGGATCGAGATCAGCGAGACGACGATCAGCATGATGGGGCCGCCGCCGATGTTCTCGCCGGCCTCCAGGGCCGCCGCGAAGTCCCCGAAGAACGATGCCGAGTTGTCGCCGGTGCCGGAGACGATGGCGTCGGTGACGTTGTCGGTGGCGGAGACCACCACGTAGAGGATCAGCGGCGTGAAGGCGGAGGCCATCACGGTGAGCCAGAGGTAGCCGATGGCCTCGGAGAGCGCGGTGGTGAACGGGACGCCGCGGATGGCGCGTTTGACGATCGCGAGCAGCCAGAGGACGAGCGTGAGGACCGTCGAGGCGGCGAAGACGACGGCGTACTGGCGCAGGAACGAGGTGTTGGTGAAGTCGACGTTGGTGGTCGAGTTGACCAGGTCGGACAGCTCGTTGACGATCCAGGCGGCGGCGTCGGCGCAGCCCTGGGCGAGTGAGGAGAGCGGGTCGAGGTTGGCGTTGATCTCGGGGCCGCCGTCGCCGCCTCCGCCGTCCTCGGGGTTGCCCTGGCAGATGTCCCGTGCCTGGCCGCTGAGATGGCCGCAGCCGTCGTCGGACTCGGCGGCCGTGGCGCGGGTGGCGAGGGCCGTGCCGAGGGCGAGGAGCCCGCTGAGGCCGCCGGCGAGCGCGGCGAGCCTGGCGGCCCACGGGCCGACGCGTGCCCGGTGGCGGTGCTGGTCAGCGCGCATAGGTAAACCCGCCGAACTGCTCGACCGCATCGGCCATCTCCTCTGCCGTTGAGGCGCGTTGGTCCCGTCCGACCGGAGCGGGCCCCTCTTGCTCGTCGAAGTCGGTGATCTTCCAGTCGTTCTCGACCCAGACGAGGTCGTAGGTGGCCGTGTACCAGCCTTCGGTGACCGGGTTTCTGGAGTCGGCGCCGGCGAGGCCGAACAGGGTGGAGTACCAGACGGCGACGCGGGCTGTGGTGCCGTCGAACTCCACGGTGTTGGTGCCGACCGGGTTGACGCGGGCGACGAAGGTGGTGCCGCTTGGCGCGGTGCCGACTTCGGAGAGGCCGATGCGGGTGAGGAACTGCGGGTCGGTGTACGTCCGTTCGTACTCGGCGGCCTGGGCGGCGGCGACGTCGGGGGCGTAGACCGTGTTCACGATGGTGGGGCGGCGTTGCGGGTCGAACATCTCGGTGCCGCCGAGCGCCACGGCGTAGTTGGTGGCGGCGCTCTGGGCGCCCTGCTCCGTCTGCGGGTGGCCGACGGGGATGCCGTTGGTCGAGGTGTCCACCGGGGGCTCGCCGCTCGGCGCGGTGGCCTGGGCGCGGTCGGGGCTCCCGCCTTCGCCGGAACCGCCGTTGTCGCTTTCGCCGCCGTCGCCGCCGGTTCGGCTGGCGAACACGATGGCGCCGAGCAGCAGGACGACGACGCCGATGATGGCGGCCAGGCTGCGGCCGGTGGAGGCGGGTTGGCGCCGGGTGCCGGACTCGCGCTGCTCGGGCAGGCGGGTGCGGGTGCCGGCGGAGCCGCCGCCGGCGCGCGTGTCCTCGTAGTCGTCGCCGTAGCTCATGTCGCGCCCCCTCAACCCGGCTGCGAGTCTATTACCTACACCCCCTGACGTTAGCGTCCTCAACTGACGTTCGGCCCCTGGGAATCCCCAGTTGATGCGGGTGAAGGTGGCATGGGCGTCGCATGGAGGCACGGTGGGGTGGGTGCGCCCGGCGGGCCGGGCGCACCCGGGGGTCGACGCCGGGTCAGGGGCGTTGGTCGCGGTGCTGGTAGGTGGCGCGCAGGTGGCGGGTGATGGCCTTGCGTTCCGCGGTGCGTTGGGCGCGGAGTCGGGCGTCGTCGCGGGACGCGGCCCAGGCGGATTCGCGCAGCAGCTTGCGGTAGCTGTCGAGCCGCCGCTCCGGCAGGGTGCCGTCCTCGACGGCGGCGAGCACGGCGCAGCCGGGTTCGGTTCGGTGGGCGCAGTCGGCGAAGCGGCAGTGCAGGGCGAGTCGGGTGATCTCGGCGAAGACCTGCTCGATGCCGTCGCCGGTGTCCTGGAGCCCGACGGCGCGGAGGCCGGGGGTGTCGATGAGGACGCCGCCGGCGGGGAGCGGCAGCAGCTCGCGGTGGACGGTGGTGTGCCGGCCCCTGCCGTCCTGTTCGCGGACGTGGCCGGTGGCGAGGAGTTCCTCGCCGAGCAGGGCGTTGCCGAGGCTCGACTTGCCGGCGCCCGAGGGGCCGAGCAGCACGACGGTGCCGGTCAGGACGGCGGCCAGGGTGTCGAGGCCCTCGCCGGTGGTGGCGCTGGTGAGGAGGACGTCGACGCCGGGGGCGAGCGCGGAGAACTCCGTGAGGGTCTCGGCGGGGTCGCGGTCGGCGAGGTCGGCCTTGGTGAGGGCGATGACGGGTTGGGCGCCGCTCTCCCAGGCGAGGGCGAGGAGCCGCTCGACGAGCCCCGGCGCGGCGCGGCCGGCGAGGGAGACGGCGACGGCGACGGTGTCGACGTTGGCGGCCAGCGCCTGGGCGTGGGAGCCGCGGCCGGCCGAGGCGCGGGTGATGGCGGTGCGGCGGGGGAGCAGCGCGGCCAACTCGGGGGTGGGACCTGGGCGCAGCGCGGCCCAGTCGCCGGTGCAGGGGGGTGCGGCGCGCTGGTCGGTGGCGGCGTGCACGGTGCCGGTGGCGGTGACCGCGGTGGCGCGGCCGCGGTCCACCCGCACGACGCGGGCGGGGTGGAGGCCGGCGGCGGCGTGCTCGGTGAAGGCGGCCGCCAGGTCGGCGTTCCAGCCGTAGGCGGCGAGGGAGTGCCCGGTGGGTGGGAGGGGTGGGAAGGGTGAGGCCTGAGACGAAGTCAACGGAGGGATCCCTGGGTCGGGAGGGCCCGCGGAGTGGGTGGGGGCGGCGCTCAGCCGCGCCCGGCCGGGGCCCGGAACGGGAGGTTGGGGCGGAGGTCGCGCAGGGCGGCGACAGGCGACGCGGCCATCAACCTCACCTCCTTCGGGCTCTCGAACCGGCTGCTTCCGTCGTGTGACGCGGTGAGGCTAGCACCGGTGGCCGGGTGGGCGCACCGGCTTTTCCCGCGCGGTGGTGGCGGGGTGTCCGAGGGGCGGAACGCGCTGGTGGGAGGCGTGCGGGCGTGTTGGGATGGCCGCCATGGACGAGCTGACCCGGGTGGGCGAACCGACAGTGCGGGCCGCGGTGGCCGCGGACGCCGCGGCCGTGCTGGCCTTCTGGCGGGAGGCGGCCGAGGGCGTGAGCATCAGCGACGACCTCGAAGGGGTCGGCCGGTTGATCGCCAGGGACCCGGAGGCGCTGCTGCTTGCCGAGCGGGACGGGGTGCTGGTGGGCACGGTGATCGCCGGCTTCGACGGCTGGCGCTGCCACCTCTACCGGCTGGCGGTCGCGCCGGTGTGCCGGCGGCAGGGCGTGGCGAAGGCGCTGCTGGCCGCGGCGGAGCGGCGGTTCGCCGCGCTCGGCGGCCGGCGGGCGGACGCCATGGTGCTGCACCACAACGAGCTCGCGCACCCGGCCTGGGCGGCCGGCGGCTACCGGCCGCAGCCGGAGTGGGAACGCTGGGTCAAGCCGTTGGCCGGCTGAGCCCACGTCAGGTGCCCGGCGTCGTACGGCGGGTGCGCGGGTGTCAGGGGTGTGCGGTGGAGTCGATGGGGCGGGCTCGATGAGTTCGACCGGTGTGGCGGGTCTCCTTGGGTATGGGTGGCGTGGAGTTCGTGGTGTGGGGGCCGGTGGCGCGGGCCGATGTGCCCGGCCTGTGCGAGCGGTTCGGGGCGGCCGTCGCGGCGGGTGACGCGGCGGGTGACGGTGGCCGGGTGCTAGTCGATCTGCGGGCGCTCGACCGCCCGGGGCCGACCGCGGTGGAGACCGTCAGCCGGCTGGCGCTCACGGCGAGGCGACTCGACCGCCAGGTGACGTTCACCGGCGTCGACGACGGATTACGACGGCTGCTCGCCTTCCTCGGGCTCGCCGAGCTCCTGGCCGACGGGGCCGACCCGGTGGGCCCCGGCGAACCCCGGGTCGACGACGGCCCCGGCCGGCAGGCGCTCGGGCAGCCCGAACAGCGGGAAGAACCGCTCGGTGTCAAGGAAGGCGTTGATGCCGGTGATCCGGCCCCCTGACACCTCGAGGACCTGCAGCGCCCACGGGACGTGCCCGCCGTCCGGTGCCGGCCGGTACTGGCCGAACGCCGGGCTGCCGTTGGCCCACGTCGGTATCAGCCGGGAGCCGGCGCAGCCTATGCCCGGGCCGGCCATCCAGTCCCGCACGTCGGAGCTGCCGCGCACCCACAGGTCGTAGGGCGGCATGGACAGCATCGCGTCCTCGTGCAGCAGGGCGGTGAGCGCGTCCAGGTCGTAGCGCTCGAAGGCGTCCAGATAGCGGGCGAGCAGCTCCCGGTGCTCGGGGGAGAGCGGCTCGGCCGGATCGGCGGCCGAGGCGCCGGTGGCGGCCAGGGTGGCCCTGGCGCGCTGGAGGGCGCTGTTCACCGAGGCGACGGTGGTGTCGAGGAGCTCGGCGACCTCGCTGGCCTTCCAGCTCAGCACCTCGCGCAGGATCAGCACCGCGCGCTGGCGCGGCGCCAGGTGCTGGAGGGCGGCCACGAAGGCCAGCCGGACGGACTCGCGGGCCTCGGCGGTCTCGGCCGGGTCGGCGGTGAGGGTGCGGCTGTCGGGCATGGGCTCGATCCAGGCGGTCTCGGCGAGCGGCGGGCCAAGCACCGCCGAGGCGGTCGGGGTGGGCGACGACAGGTCCATCGGGCGGGCCCGGCGGCCACTCCCGCTGAGCATGGTGAGGCAGACGTTGGTGGCGATGCGGTAGAGCCAGGAGCGGAGCGAGGAGCGGCCCTCGAAGCGGTCGAGACCACGCCAGGCCCGCACCAGCGTCTCCTGCACCGCGTCCTCCGCCTCGAAGGCCGAGCCGAGCATGCGGTAGCAGTGCGCCGTGAGCTCCCTGCGGTGCCGCTCCAGCTGCTGCGCGGTGGGTTTCTCGCCGGCCTTCTCGCTGGTCGTCGTGGGTGTCGTCATGACCTGATCGCTCCCTCGGGATGACCGGGACGCTCGCCCGTCCCATGTCCGGCCCACCATAACGAGGGGGTCTGACAACGGCGGGTTTCCACGCGGCGGCGCCCGCCACGGGGGCCAGCCACGGGGCCCCGCCACGGCGCGCGCCGCGTCAACCGCGGAGCTCGCCCGCGATGTCCTCGGCCTCCGCCCGGGTGTAGGTGCCGGCCAGGCTCGCGGTGCCGTACCCGTCGGGCCCCGCGAGCACCCCGGCCGACAGCAGCCGGTCGCCGGAGAGGAAGGCCAGCTGGCCGCGCGGGTAGGGCTCGAGGCGCACCCGGGCGGAGAGCGCGCGGAGCGCCGCCGCGTCGTCCTGGCGGAACGTGACCCGGACCGCCCACAGATCGGTGGCCGGCTCCGGCACGGCCTCGGCCTCCGCCACGTCCCGCACCGTGAGCCCGCCGTCCAGGTCGACCACCCGGCACAGGAAGTGGGTGGCGTCGTAGAACGCGTTGGACTGCGCCGTCGGGCAGGAGGAGGCGAGGTGCTGGGAGGTCACCTGCGCTATCCGCAGCGCCCGCTCCTCGGCCGTCGACTCGGTGAGCGGCGCGTTCCGCGCCAGCGTCACGGCGAGGAACGACAGGGCCCCACCGAGCACGCACAGCGCCGCCGCGGCCAGCATCGGGCCCGAAGGGCGCGGGTCGGTCGGGGGCGGTCTGTCCCGACGTGGGACGGTTGGCCCGCTGCCGTTCATCACCGGTCCCCTCCCGTCCCCCTCCCGGGGGCCCCTGTGCCGCATAAAGTTAGCGGTACCGATGGCCTGTGCGCAGGTGGGTCGGAGATACGGGATCAGGGGGTTCGTGGGATGCGTGACCGGGTTCTCGACGGCCGTTACCGGCTTGGGCGGCAGCTGGGCGCCGGGGCCATGGGCACCGTGTGGGAGGCGCTCGACCTGCGCCTGGAGCGGACCGTGGCCGTCAAGGTGGTGGGCTCAGTCGCCGTGGGGCGCGATCCGCGCGCCAGGGAGCGGTTCGAGCGGGAGGCGAAGCTGCTCGCCGGGCTCACCAGCCCCTTCATCGTGACGGTGCACGACGTGGGCGAGGCCCGGTTCGAGGGCGACCCCGACCCGGTCCTCTACCTGGTGATGGAGCGGCTCCGCGGCCGCTCCCTCGACCAGGTGCTGGCCGAGGAGCTGCCGCCGCTGGTCGAGGTGGCCCGCTGGGGCGAGCAGATCTGCCGGGCGCTCTCGGTGGCGCACGAGGCGGGCGTGGTGCACCGGGACCTGAAGCCGGCCAACGTGATGGTCGGCCCCGACGGACTCGCCCGGGTGCTGGACTTCGGGATCGCCGCGGTGCTCGCCGAGGCCACCGACCACGCCAGGCTCACCTCGACGGGCGTCGTCGTCGGCACGCCCGCCTACATGTCGCCCGAGCAGATCGAGGGCCGGGCGGTGGCCGCCAGCACCGACCTGTACGCGGCGGGCTGCCTGCTGTACGCGCTGACCACGGGCCGGCCGCCGTTCCACGGTGCGTCCCTCTACCAACTGCTGCGGCAGCAGCTGGAGTCGACCCCGGCCGCGCCTGGCACGCTGCGGGCCGGGGTGCCGCCCGAGTGGGACGCGCTGGTGCTGGCCATGATGGCCAAGGAGCCGGCGGGCCGGCCGGAGAGCGCGGAGGCCGTCGCCGATCGGCTGCGGGAGCTCGGCGGCCTCGCCGCCGGCACGTTGTCGGCGGCGCCGGTCGCGCGGTCGAGCTACGAGCCGACCAGGGTCGACCCGCGGTCGGTGCTGCTCGCCGCCTGCCCGTGGTCGGAGGGCGGCCGGCTCCCGCTGGCCACCGGCCAGCGGATGCGGCTCGCGGACGTGCTGCCGGGCGGCGACACCTTCGCCGTCGGCCTGCGCGGCGAGGCCGCGGCGGACGGCCCCGCGCTGGCCCTCGACCCGAGCGCGCTGGTGCTCGACGAGGACGGCCGGGTGCTGACCGACGACCACTTCGTCTTCTTCAACAACACCGACCCGGCGGGCGTCGGGGTCCGCCTGGAGGGCGGCGAACCCGAGGCGTGGTTCACGATCCGCCTCCCCGAGCTGCCGGCCGCGGCCGAACGGATCGTCTTCACGCTGTCCGTGGACGAGGACCAGACGCCGGGCCGCGACCTGTCGGAGGCCGGCCTGCTGCACGCCAGGCTCGTCGACCCGGCCACCGACCACGAACTGCTCTGCTACGGCTTCCCGGCCGGGCCGGCCGGCGCGACAGGACTGACCGTGGGCGAACTCGCCCGCGAGGAGGACGGCTGGTGGTTCGCGGCGGCCAGCGTGGCGTTCGACGGCGGGCTGGCGGAGATCGCGGAGAGCCACGGGGTGGCGGTGGAGGCGGAGGCCGGCTAGCCGGCCGTTGGTTGGCCGGGGCGTTCTGCCCCACCCACCCACCCGCCCTCACTGGCGCTCCGCGCGGGGTTCCCCGCCCGCCCACCCCGGACGCGATCCGCGCGGATGCCCGGCTGCGCCGGGCGGCGGCTGCGCCGCCG
>NZ_BAAGPR010000194.1:0-7856 GCF_054783955.1 Streptomyces mayteni
GTGCGCGGCCGGCTTCGGATCGGGGTCGGCGACGTGACCGAGGCGCTGCTGGCCCGGGTGTCCCTCGAACAGGCGGCGCTGGCGCTGCGGCGGCCGGTGGCCAGGCCGCCGGCCGAGGCGGTGGTGGACCACGACGAGCTGGGCCCGGTCGCGGTGCTCGCCGAACTGCCGGCGGCCCGGCTCGGCGCGCTGCCCGACGTGCGGCGGCTCGGCGAGCTCGCGGCCCGCGACGGCGGCGAGTTGAACCTGGCCGCGCTCGCCGCGTTCTGCCGCACCGGCTCGCTGCGCCAAGCGGCCGCCGAACTCCACCTGCACCACAGCTCGGTGGCCGCCAGGCTCGCCCATGTGCAGGTCGCCACCGGCTGGCGGCTGCGCGACCCCGCCCACCGGTTCCGGGCGCAACTGGCGCTGTATGCCCGTCGGTTGACGCTGGCCCCGGGTGACAACGGGGGTTCAGGCGGCGGGGAGGCGGCGGGCGGGGAGCTCACCACGCGAGGGCCCGGCCCAGCACGGTGATCTCCTCCTCCGTGATCCGGCGGGCCACCGCCGAGTGCCGCACCAGCGCGGCGCCGTGGAACGTGCCGGGGAACAGGTGCAGTTCGGTGGTGACGTCGGCGGCCAGCAGGGTGCGGGCGTAGTCGATGCCCTCGTCGCGGAGCGCGTCGAGCTCCATCACCGCGACATGGGCGGGCGGCAGCCCCGCCAGGTCGGCCGGCGTGGCCCGGCCGGGCGCCGCCGTCACCGGCACGCCGGGCGAGCCCGGCACCCCGGCGCCCAGGTAGGCGGCCCAACTCAGCAGCGCGCTCGGCCGGTTCCACACCGGTGTGTCGGTGAACCGCAGCGCGCTCGGGGTGCTCAGCCGGTCGTCGAGCGAGGGGCTGTCCAGGAACTGGAAGCGCGGCTCGGGCCCGCCGCGGTCCCTGGCCAGCATGGCGACGGCGGTGGCCAGGCAGGCGCCCGCGCTGTCGCCGGCGACCGCCAGCGCCTCGGCCCTGACCCCGAGCTCGGCGGCGTGCGTGCCGAGCCAGCGGAGTCCCGCGTAGCAGTCCTCCAGGGCGGCGGGGTAGGGGTGTTCCGGCGCGAGCCGGTACTCGGGCGAGACGACGGCGCAGGGCAGGGCGCGACAGAGCCGCAGGTTGGCCTCGTGGTCCACGTCCGGGCTGCCCATCATGAACCCGCCGCCGTGGATCCGGTAGACGGCGGGCAGCGGCCCGGCAACTCCCGTGGGCCGGTAGACGCGCAGCGGCACGCCGTCGGCGTACAGCTCGCGGACGGCGACGCCGGTGGTGTCGGACGCCGCCATGGCCCGCGCCAACTCGGCCTTCTGGGCGGCCCGGGCCACGGACAGGTCGGAGATGTCCACGGCGGGCATCATGGCCAGCGCCGCGGCCAGCTCGGGATCGAACGCGTAGGGCATGCGCCTACCGTGGCACCGGTGGCATGTCCGGGTCATCAGACGCGCGTCGGTCCTGCCCCCGCCGACGCCCGACGCGCGCCGACCTGGGCCGGGCGGCGCGGATCAGTGCGGCTGCGGCTGCGGGTTGAGCCGGGGCTGTGGCTGGGGCTGCGGTTGCGGTTGCGGGTTGGCGTCGGCGGCGGCCTGGACGAACGCCCGGACGCGGGCGGTGGTGTTCGCCGCCAGCCAGACCGGGCCCCGGCGGATCGGCGGGGCGTCGTGCAGGGGGACGTAGACCAGGTCGGGACGCGACGAGTACGCCCTGGTGAGCTCGCCGACGGGCAGCACGCCCCGGCCGAGGGCCACCAGGGACAGCATCTCGGGGAAGGTGTTCCCCGCGGCGACGCCTGCTAGGCCGGGCCGGGGTCCTGGGCCACGGCCGGGGGCCGCAGGTGCCCCAGGGCCAACTCGGCGAGGAGCGTGGCCTGGTCGGGCAGCACCGAGTCGTCGAAGAGCGCCTTGGGGGAGTGGTTGGCCTCGACCGGCCGGTCGGCCGTCTCCGGTGGCGCGGCGCCGAGGAAGCCGAAGCTGCCCGGGATCCGCTCCAACACCAGCGAGAAGTCCTCGGACGCCGTGCGCGGGTTGGGCAGCGGCCGGTAGCGGTCGGCGCCGAACAGCCGGGTGGCGGTGGCGGCGTACCGGGCCGCGGCTGCCTCGTCGTTGACCGTCACCGGCAGCACGGCGTCGTAGTCCACCTCCGCCGTGAGACCGTGCCCGGCGGCGATGTGGTGGGCCAGGCGCGGCAGTTCGACCGCCAGCCGCTCGGCGGACGCGGGGCTGAAGGCCCGCACGCTCGCCCGCAGCCTGGCCGTCTCGGGGATGACGTTGGGCGCGCTGCCGGCGGACACCTGCCCCACCGTGACCACCACCGGGTCGAACACGTCGAAGCGGCGCGTCACATAGGACTGCAGGGCGGTGATGATCTCCGCCGCCACCGGCACCGGGTCGAGGGCCTGGTACGGCCGCGAGCCGTGCCCGCCGCGGCCGCGCACCGTGACGTCGAGCGCCGCGTAGCCGGCCATCAGCGTGCCGGGCCTGGTGGTGAGGACGCCGTACGGCAGGTCGGCGCTGACGTGCACGCCGTACGCGGCCACCGGCGGCGCGCCCGCCGCGTCAAGCGCCCCCTCCTCGATCATGATCCGCGCCCCGCCGCCCCCCTCCTCGCCCGGCTGGAACATGAACAGCACCGCGCCCGCCAGGTCACCGCGCCTGGCCGCCAGCAGCCGGGCCGCGCCGACGAGCCCGGCCACGTGCAGGTCGTGGCCGCAGGCGTGCATCGCGCCGTTGGACGCCGCGTACGGCAGCCCGGTCGCCTCCGCGACCGGCAGCGCGTCCATGTCACCGCGCAGCAGCACCGTCGGCCCCGGCGCGGCGCCGCGCAGCACGGCGACCACCGAGGTGGTCCTGGTGCCGGTGGTGATCTCCAGGTCGAGCCCGGCCAGGGCGGTCAGAACCCGCCGCTGGGTCCTCGGCAGCTCGATCCCGACCTCCGGATCGGCATGCAACTCCCGACGCAGCGCCACCAGTTCGGCGCCGATCCGGGCTGCCTGCTCCCGGGTGGAAACGGCCGTGCCGCCCATATGTCAGTCCTTCCGCTCGCTTTCGACCGCTCGGGACGGTATTTCGTCCAACTGACGCGAACTCCTTGCTAGTGTCCGGCACATGGCAAGCAGACTTCGGTCGATCGCGACCGAGAACGAGGAGATCGCCGAGCGAGGAAGCTACCGAACGATCCGGGGCACCCTCGTCGCGATCGACGGACCGCTGGCCGCGGCCGTGACCGGCACCGTCTCCTACCCGCCGGACGCCAACGTCACCGGCGGCCGTCCTGGCCCCTTCGCCGGCCGGCCCGAGGTCACCGGCGAGGGCAGCCTCGCGGCGGCGAGACGCCTCACCGACGAGGGCGCCGAGCACGTCGGCGTGCTGAACTTCGCCTCGGCCCGCAACCCGGGCGGCGGCTACACGCGCGGCGCCCGCGCCCAGGAGGAGGACCTGTGCCGCGGCGCCCTGCTCTACCCGTGCCTGCTCGCCGCCCCCGACTACTACGCCGCCCACCGCGCCTCCGACGACCTGCGCTACAGCCACCGCGTCATCTGGTCCCCCCGCGTCCCGGTGATCCGCACCGACCGCGGCGAGCTGCTCGACCGGCCGTACCCCGTGTCGTTCCTGACCTCGCCGGCGCCCAACGCCGGCCAGCTCGCCCGGCGTTCGCCGGACCGGGCGGTCGACGTCGCCGACGTGCTCGCCGAGCGCGCCGAACGCGTGCTGGCCGTCGCCGCCCGGCACGGCGTGCGCGAGCTGGTGCTCGGCGCCTGGGGCTGCGGCGTCTTCGCCAACGACCCGGACGAGGTGGCCGCCGCCTTCGACCGGGCCCTCACCGGGCACGGCGCCGCGTTCTCCCGGGTGGTCTTCGCGGTCTGGCACCGCACCCCCGAGTCGGCCAACCGCGTCGCCTTCGAGAAGCGCTTCGGCACCCCGGGACCGGCCGCCTGACCGCCCGCCCGGCCGCCCGTCCCCGGTGCCCCGGAGCCCAGGCGCCGCCTGGGTCCCGTGCGCTACCCTGACGCTATGCGTGCCGTACGCCTTCTGCTTACGTGGCCGCGCTGACCAGGCAAGACGTCAGCGCGGCGGCCCCTCCTGAGCGAGGGGCTTCTTCATGACGTGGCGGAGACGATCGATGGAGTTCCGAAGACGATGAGCGAGACACACAGGTACGACGCCGCACTGGCCGCGGACATCGAGACGCGCTGGCAGGAGTACTGGGAGCGGCACGGCACGTACGAGACGCCCAACCCGAGCGGCGACCTGGCCGACGACCCGGAGCAGGCGGCCAGGCCCAAGAAGTTCATCATGGACATGTTCCCGTACCCGTCGGGTGCGGGCCTGCACGTCGGCCACCCGCTGGGCTACATCGCGACCGACGTCTACGCCCGCTACCAGCGGATGAGCGGCCACAACGTGCTGCACACCCTGGGCTTCGACGCCTTCGGCCTGCCCGCCGAGCAGTACGCCGTCCAGACCGGCACCCACCCCCGGGTCTCCACCGAGGCCAACATCGCCAACTACCGCGCCCAGCTGCGCAGGCTGGGCCTGGGCTACGACCAGCGGCGGTCGTTCGCCACCATCGACCCCGAGTACTACCGCTGGACGCAGTGGATCTTCCTGCGGATCTTCAACTCCTGGTACGACGAGGAGGCCGGCCGCGCCCGCCCCGTCGCCGAGCTGATCGAGAGCTTCGCCGCCGGCGAGCGCCCCACCCCCGACAGCCGCCCCTGGGCCGAGCTGACCGACGCCGAGCGCGCCACCGTGCTGGACGGCCACCGGCTGGCCTACGCCGCCGACGCCCCCGTCAACTGGTGCCCGGGCCTGGGCACGGTGCTGGCCAACGAGGAGGTCACCGCGGACGGCCGCTCCGAGCGCGGCAACTTCCCGGTCTTCAAGTCCACCCTGCGCCAGTGGAACATGCGGATCACCGCCTACGCCGACCGGCTGGTCGACGACCTGGACACGGTCGACTGGCCCGAGGCGATCAAGCTGCAGCAGCGCAACTGGATCGGCCGCTCGCACGGCGCCCGCATCGCCTTTTCCATCGGTAAGGGGGGCTCCATCGGCGAGGGGGGCTCCGTCGGTGGCGAGGGTGACGTCGTCACCGTCTTCACCACCCGCCAGGACACCCTGTTCGGCGCCACCTACATGGTGCTGGCCCCCGAGCACCACCTGGTCGACGCCGTGGTGCCTGACGCCTGGCCGGCCGGCACCAGGGACGCCTGGACCGGCGGCCACGCCACCCCGGCCGAGGCCGTCGCCGCCTACCGCAAGCAGGCCGGCACCAAGTCCGACGTCGAGCGGCAGGCCGAGGCCCGCGAGAAGACCGGCGTCTTCACCGGCGCCTACGCCGTCAACCCGGCGGGCGGCGAGCGGATCCCCGTCTTCATCGCCGACTACGTGCTGGTCGGCTACGGCACCGGCGCCATCATGGCCGTCCCCGCGCACGACACCCGGGACTTCGCCTTCGCCCGCGCCTTCGAGCTGCCCATGCGCTGCGTCGTCGAGCCCACCGACGGGCGCTCCACCGACCCGGCCACCTGGGACGACGCGTTCGCCTCCTACGACGGCCGGCTGGTCAACTCCGCCACCGACGGGCTGTCGTTGGACGGGCTGACCGTCACCGAGGCCAAGGCCCGGATGAACGAGTGGCTGACCGCCGCGGGGTTGGGCGAGGGCACCGTCAACTACCGCCTGCGGGACTGGCTGTTCAGCCGCCAGCGGTACTGGGGCGAGCCCTTCCCGATCGTCTACGACGAGGACGGCATCGCGCACTCCCTGCCCGACTCCATGCTGCCGCTGGAGCTGCCGGAGGTCGACGACTACTCGCCCCGCACCTTCGACCCGGACGACGCCGACACCCGCCCCGAGCCGCCGCTGGCCCGCAACGACGAGTGGGTCCACGTCACCCTGGACCTGGGCGACGGGCGCGGGCCGCGGAAGTACCGCCGCGAGACCAACACCATGCCCAACTGGGCCGGCTCCTGCTGGTACCACCTGCGCTACCTGGACCCGCACAACGACCGGGCGCTGGTCGACCCGGAGCTGGAGCGCCACTGGATGGGCCCGCGCGACGGCCTGCCCACCGGCGGCGTCGACCTGTACGTCGGCGGCGCAGAACACGCCGTACTGCACCTGCTGTACGCCCGCTTCTGGCACAAGGTGCTGTTCGACCTGGGCCATGTGTCCTCGGCCGAGCCCTACCACAAGCTGTTCAACCAGGGCATGATCCAGGCGTACGTCTACCGCGACGAGCGTGGCTTCCCCGTCCCGGCCGCCGAGGTCGAGGAGCGCGACGGCGGCTTCTGGTACGGGGACGTCCAGGTCGGCCGCGAACTGGGCAAGATCGGCAAGTCGCTGAAGAACGTCGTCTCGCCCGACGACATCTGCGCCACCTACGGCGCCGACACGCTGCGCCTGTACGAGATGGCCATGGGCCCGCTGGACGTCTCCCGCCCCTGGGAGACCCGCGCGGTCGTCGGCCAGTACCGGCTGCTGCAACGGCTGTGGCGCAACGTGCTGGACGAGGCGACCGGCGAGGTCTCCGTCGCGGCGGCCGAGCCGACCGAGGACACGCTGCGCGCCATGCACAAGGCCGTCGACGGCGTGCGGCAGGACCTGGAAGGGCTGCGCTTCAACACCGCCATCGCCAAGATCACCGAGCTGAACAACCACGTCACCAAGCTGACCGAGGTGCCGCGGTCCGCCGCCGAGACCCTGGTCCTGCTGGTCGCGCCGCTGGCCCCGCACATCGCCGAGGAACTGTGGCGCCGGCTGGGCCACGAGGACAGCGTGACGCGGGCCGACTACCCGGTCGCCGACCCGGCCTACCTGGTGGACGAGACGGTCACCTGCGTCGTCCAGATCAAGGGCAAGGTGCGGGCCAGGATCGAGGTCGAGCCGTCGATCGCCGACGCGGACCTGGAGACCAGGGCCCTGGCCGAGCCGGCCGTGGTCGCGGCGCTTGGCGGGGCCGGGATCCGCAAGGTCATCGTCCGGGCGCCCAAGCTGGTCAACATCGTCCCGGCCTGATCGGGCGCCGGTGGCCCTACCCTGGGGAGCGGAGGTGTGCCGGACATGGACATCCTGATCACTCTGCTGGCCGTGTCGTTCCTGGCCTTCCTGACGGTCGTCGGCCTGGCGGTGTGGGGTGTGCGCGCCGTGGGGCGAAGAGCGGCGCGCGCCCGCGCGGACATCCGCCGCACCTTCACCGACGCCGTGCTGAACGCGCGCGCCGCCCAGCCTGGCGCGGTCGGCGAGGCGGCGCGCACCCGCAAGGAACTGCGCGCCACCCTCGACAGCACCCACGCCGCGCTGAAGGCCGAAGCCGAGTCGGACGCCGCGCTGGCCGAGGCGCGGGCGCTCTTCGACCAACTCGCCGGGCACGCCCAGCAGTTGGACCGTGAGCTGGGCGCGCTGATCACCGGCGAGCCGGACCGCGGCCGCGTCGCGGCCCGGCTCCCCGACCTCCGCACCAGGGCCGAACGCATCCGGCGCTCCGCGGACGCGCTGCGGTTCGCGGCCCAGGAGCGGGCCCATCGGCACGACGCGGAGGCGTTGGACGCCCTCCACGACCAGATCGACCTGGAAGCCGACGCCCTACGCCACTGGGCCCCGACCCCCGACCCCCCACCGGCCGTCCCCCGGGCGGACCCCCCGCCGCCGCCGCACCTCGGCAAGGGCTGACGCCCCCCGCCGGCGTCCACCGACCGGCGGTTCTGTCCCCACCCACCCGCCCTTTGTTCCGCTGCCGCGTCGCGGGCGCGCTGCGCGCGGGGGTGGCCTGGCGCGCTGCGCGCGGGCGGTGGCCTGCGGCCGTGCTGGCCTGCGGCCGTGCTGGCCTGCGGCCGTGCCG
>NZ_BAAGPR010000195.1:0-7453 GCF_054783955.1 Streptomyces mayteni
CACCTGCTACGACCCCACCACCCACCAAGCCCACAACAAGATCAACACACCCACCGAGGCGCCCATGGCGGCATAGAGGTTGACTCAGGGAACTCACGGGTGGGCCTCCTCCGCCAGAGGGTCTGCTGTACAGAATGACACCGCGCATTCCTCACACCCCGCAAGAGATGTGCTGTCCACTGGCAGAACCGATCAGAATGCCCGCCGTTCTCCCTGATTCTCTGTACAGGATGACCAGTGCATCCGGTATCGCTCGGCCTACTTCTACAGTGTTGTAGATTCTGAGTCGAGGACTGTTCCCGAATCCCAGGAGTTGATCGACGTGGGAGTGTCGCTGTCCAAGGGCGGTAACGTCTCGCTGACCAAGCAGGCCCCGAACCTCACGGCGGTGACCGTCGGTCTCGGCTGGCAGGCGCGCGCGACGACCGGCGCGGACTTCGACCTGGACGCCAGCGCGCTGCTGGTCGACGCGCGGGGCAAGGTGCTGAGCGACCGGCATTTCGTCTTCTTCAACAACCTCAAGAGCCCGGACGGCGCCGTCACCCACATGGGCGACGAGCTGGTCGGCGGCGCCGGCGCCGTCGGCGGCCTCGACGGCGTGGGCGGCGACCAGGAGGAGATCGTCGTTGACCTCGTGGCGCTGCCGACCGAGGTCGACCGCGTCGTGTTCCCCGTCTCCATCTACGACGCCGACGCCCGCCGACAGAGCTTCGGACAGGTCTCCGGGGCGTTCATCCGCATCGTGAACCAGGCGGACGGCGGCGAGCTCGCCCGCTACGACCTCACGGAGGACGCGTCGAACGAGACGGCCATGGTCTTCGGCGAGCTGTACCGGCGCGAGGCCGAGTGGAAGTTCCGCGCCGTCGGCCAGGGCTACGCCTCCGGGCTGCGCGGCATCGCGGCCGACTACGGGGTGAACGTCTGAACGCGCTTGTGAGGATTGTGCGTTCGCACACGTCGAGGGGGCCCGGTGGGAACCGGAACCCCCTCGACGCGCGTGTGGCCCCGGCGAGGGCCGAGTGCGGGCGGTGGCTAGGCTGTTGGCCGACGTGATGCGCAGCACACCGTCCCCGAACGTGCCTCGTGCCCCCGTGAACGGAGGAATCCGGTGCCGTCCCCACGCTTTTCCAGCACCTTCGCGAGCAAACCGTCCCGCGCCAGCCGCGGTCTCGTCCCCGGCCGGCGAGTATGGGCCACCCTCGGCGGCACCGTCGCCGCCGTCGCCGTGATCGCCGGCGCCACCACCGTCGCCGGCTCGCTCGTCGACGACGACCAGGACCCGGTGGCGGCCCCCGCGCCCCAGGAGCTGGAGCCCAGCGAACTCCTCGCGGACGCGACGGAGGAGGAGCCCGAGGAACCCGAGGAGGAGCCCGCCGAGGAGGACGAGGAGCCGGCCGAGGAGACCGAGGAACAACCGGCCGAGCAGCCCGTCGAGCGGGCCCCCGTCGAGGAGCCGGTCGAGGAGGAGCCCGCCGAGGAACCGGCCGAGGAGCCCGCGGACGAGCCGGACCCGCCGGCCGACCGCGAAGAGCAGCCCGAGCGGCAGAACCAGCCGGCCCGGGTGACCGGGCCCACCGGCCTCATCGTCGGCCTGGCCGAGAAGTGCGCCGAGAGCAACACCTACGAGCCGGGCAACGGCACAGGCCTCCACCTCTGGGACTGCAACGGCTCGAACCGCCAGCAGTGGACCGTCGCCTCCGACGGCACCCTCCGCGTCCAGGGCTACTGCCTCAGCCTCGGCGGCGGCGCCACCGCCGACGGCACGCCGGTGGTGCTGGCCAGCTGCGACCCCACCCAGGCCATCCAGCGCTGGCGCATCGAACGCGCCGCCGGCGACATCGTCAACGTGGTCGCCGACCGCTGCCTGGACGTCGCCAACGCCAACACCTCCAACGGCACCCACCTCCAGATCGCCAACTGCTCCGGCAACCCGGCCCAGAAGTGGACCGCGCCCTGACCGTCCCCCGGTCCTCTGTGCCCCAGGCGCGATGTTCACCGGGGAAACCCGAAGGCCGTGAAGTTTGGCTGCGGGCTCATGTGTCGGTGAGTACTTCGCGGGATGTGACGTTAGGCCCGTTTTCCTGGGCGTTTCGCGGCCCCACCGTCGCACCCGGCGAGTTCGTGGCGTGCGGTGGCGTCATAGGAGGCGCCGCCCCAGCCTTCTCGTGACCGGCTGTTCACGCGCGGAATGCGCGAGTAGCGTACACGCTGTAACGGCACACGAGCGGGGAGTCAGAATGTCTGACGACTTCGACGTCTCAACACGCACCATCGGCACCAGAATCCACGAGCTCCGGACCATACGGGGCTTCTCCCTCTCGGAACTGGGCCGCCGCGCCCACGTCTCCGCCTCCCAACTGTCCCGAATCGAGCGGGGGCAGCGATACGCCTCGCCCGGAGTGGTCGCGTCCGTGGCCCGAGTCCTCGGCGTCGGCGTGTCCGTGCTACGCGGACAGCCCTACATTCACATGCTGCAGAAAGACCGGCTCGACGCGCTGCTGTCTCCCATCAGCAGCGCCCTCGACAGCTGGGACCTGCTCCCCGACGACGAGCCCCCGTCACGCTCCCTCGATGCCTTGGAGGCGGAGGCACGACGGATCGCCGGATTCCGAGTCAGGACACGGTTCGCCGAGATCGCCGAGGACCTTCCCGGGCTGATCGTCGAATCGGCGCTCCTGGCTCAGTCCTACGATCGGTCTGGTCGGAACCGTGAACGTGCTTTCGCCCTTCAGAGCGAGATGGCGCGTACGGCGGCCATCGTGGCCTACCGGATGGGCTTTATCGACATGTCCCGCCTTGCCCTGGCGCGGATGGCCGCTGCGGCACCGCAGTCCGGCGACCCGCGCCAGGTCGCCATCGAGCGCTTCGAGCGGGCCCATATCACTCATGCTCAGAGCTCACGCCCGGATCGCGGAGTGTCCCTGATGCGGCGCGCGCTGCGTGACCTCGATGACGACGGCGACCGCATCACGAAGGCCGTGCGGGGGACGTTGCAGTTGCGGGCGGCTACACATGCGTTGCGCAGCGGGGACGCGAGCGGATCGGAGGACTTCCTTGGCCAGGCCGCCGAACTGTCGGAGACCACCGGAGAGACCGGCAGCCCCGACGCGTTGGCCGACTACGCGCTGTCGTTCGGGCCGACTGAAGTGGCGCTTTCCCAGTTGGGGGCCGCCAACGACCGGGAGGACCACGCCACGGCGCTGACCCTGGCTGCCGGGGTTCGCCTGCCCGCCGACTTCCGGCCGACCGGGGCGGCCCGGTTCTGGATCGACAAGGCACGAGCGGAGACATGGACGGCCCGCAACGACGAGGCCCTGAAGTCCCTACAGCAGGCGAAGCAGGCCGCACCACAACTGACCCGATACCACCCCGGGGTCCACGAACTGGTCGGGACCCTGCTCCGAGCCCGGGCCAAGGCGCCAGACCCCCTGCGCGAGTTCGCCATGTGGAGCGGTGTGTAACAGGGGGCGCCCTGAGTCAATCTCCCGGACGGGGCCCGGGAGCTGGCCGACGCGGCGCAGCCTTCTACGCCCGGCCGTGGGCGGTGCGGGAGCGGCGGGCGGCGGAGTCGAGGGCTACGGCGAGGGCCAGGACCAGGCCGGTGACGATGAAGCGGAAGGAGGAGTCGAGGTCCAGCAGGGTCAGGCCGTTGGAGATGGACTGGATCACCAGGATGCCCAGCAGCGCGGAGAACGCGCCGCCGCGGCCGCCGAAGAGGCTGGTGCCGCCGATGACGGCGGCGGCGATCGCGTTGAGGTTGACGTCGCCGGCGCCGGTGGCCTGGTTGGCGGCCGCCAGGCGGGACGCGGCGAGCAGGCCGCCGAGCGCGGCGAGCGAGGAGCAGAGGATGAACGCGGTGGTGTAGGTGCGGCGGACATTGATGCCGGCGCGGCGGGCCGCCTCCGCGTTGCCGCCGACGGCGAACAGGGAGCGGCCCCAACTCGTGCGGGTCAGCGCGTAGTGCGTCGCCAGCACCAGGCCCACGAAGCAGACGAACATCCAGCCGACGCCCCGTGCCTCGTTCAGGTACCAGGCGGCGAAGCCGAGGCCGGCCAGCACGGCGACGCTGCGGGCCAGCAGCAGTCTGGTCGAGCGGGCGGAGAGGCCGGCGCGGCGGCGGGCCGCCGCGAGGGAGTGGCCGGTGACGAACAGCCAGCCGGCGGCGAGGAGCACGAGGACGTAGGACAACCAGGCCGGCACGAAGGCGAGTTGGGCGAACCGCACCAGGCCGGAGTCGTAGGGCAGGTTGATCGCGCCGGTGCGGCCCAGCAGGTAGAGCTGCACGCCGAGGAAGCTCAGCAGCCCGGCCAGCGTGGCGACGAAGCTCGGCACGCCGAGGCGGGTCACCATCATCGCGTAGACCCAGCCGATCGCCGCGCCCGTGCCGATCGCGGCCGCCAGGGCGAGCGGCATCGGCCAGCCCGAGTCGACGAAGGTGACGGCCGTGATCGCCGCGGAAAGGCCGCTGACCGAGCCCACCGAGAGGTCGATCTGACCGACCAGCAGCACGCACACCACGCCGAGCGCGATCACGCCCACCGGGACGCTCTCCACCAGTAGGTTCACCAGGTTGGCGCTGGAGAGGAAGGCCGAGTTCAGCGACTGGAAGACCGTCCAGATCACCAGCAGCCCGAGCACGATGGGCAGCGCGCCCAGGTCGCCGCCGCGGATCCGGTCGAGGATGCCCGACAGCGCGGGCCGCAGTCCCTCGCCGCGGCGCAGGCGTTCGTCCAGCAGGTCGAGTGGCGGCGTGGTACCAGCGGTTCCCGGGTCACTCATCGCCCGCGTCCCTTCCTCGGTTGGCCCGGCGGGTCACGACGTTGTCGGCCGCGCCGATGATGGCCGCGACGATGTCCTCGTCGGACACCTCGGCGGTGTCGAAGAACCCGTTGTTGCGGCCGAGCCGCAGCACCGCCACCCGGTCGGCGACCGCCCGGACGTCCGCCAGGTTGTGGCTGATCATGATCACGCCGAGGCCGCGGTCCCGCAGCCGCTCGATGAGGTTGAGCACCTCCGCGGTCTGCGCCACGCCGAGCGCCGCCGTGGGCTCGTCGAGCACCACGATCCGCGGGTCGCCCAGCAGCGAGCGGGCGATCGCCACCGTCTGCCGCTGCCCTCCGGACAGCGCCGCCACCGGCACCCGCACCGAGGGGATCCGCGCCGACAACTGCCGCAGCAGCTCCCACGAACGCAGCTCCATGGTGACCTCGTCGAGCCGGCCGCGCCGCAACTCCCGCCCCAGGAACAGGTTCTCGACCACGTCCAGGTTCTCGCACAGCGCCAGGTCCTGGAAGACGGTGGCCACGCCGAGCGCGTGCGCGTCGGCCGGGCCGCCGATGGTCACCTCCCGGTCGCCGAAGGCGATCGTCCCGGCGTCCGCGCGGTGCACCCCGGCCAGCACCTTGACCAGGGTCGACTTGCCGGCGCCGTTGTCGCCGACCACGGCCACCACCTGGCCTGGCGCCACCTCCAGGTCGACGTCGGTGAGCGCGGCGACCGCGCCGAAGTGCTTGCTGATGCGGCGGAGCGAGAGCGCGGGGCCCGCGGTGTCGGCTGACATCGGCGGCCCCGCTCAGCTCAGGCCGGCCGCGGCGCAGGCGTCCGCGTACTCGGCCGTGCACACCTCGGACACCTCGATCTGCTCGGACTCCGCAAGCACCTCGGCCACGTTGTCGAGCGTCACCACCGTTGGCTCGAAGAGTTGGGCGGGCGTGTCGAAGAGGGTGGTCTCGCCCTCGGGTTCCTCGCCCGACACGAATCCGTAGGCCGCCTCGGCCGCCGCCTCCGCGACGATCGCGATCGGCTTGGAGATGGTGTTGAACTGGTCGCCCGCCACGACGCGTTGGGCCGCCGCGACCTCGAAGTCGTTGCCGGTCACCGGCGGCACCGGCAGGCCGGCCGCCCGGAACGCGGCGATCGCGGCGCCGCCGGTGCCGTCGTTGGCGGCCACCACGCCGGCGATCCCGTCGCCGAACCTGGTGATCTGCCCGCTCACCCACTCCTGGGCGTCCGCCGGCTGCCAGTCCGGGGTGTCGTACTCGGCGAGCAGTTCGAAGCCGCTGTCGTCGATCGCGTTGTGGATGCCGTCCTTGATCAGCCCGGCCGCGGCGTCGGTGGGGGAGCCGTTGACCTGGAGCAGCCCGCCGTCGGCGCCGGTCTCGCGGAGGTGGTCGACGAGCGACTGGCCGATGCTCTCGCCGATCGCCTCGTTGTCGAAGGAGATGTAGAAGTCCGGCGGGGTCTCCAGGACCGGCCGGTCGTAGGCGATCACCGGAACGCCCTGTGCCCGGGCGGCGTTGACGATGCTCGCCGCCGCCGTCGAGTCGACCGGGTCGATCACGATCACGTCCACGCCCTGCGCCAGCGCCGAGTTCGCCTGCTGCTGCTGGCGGGAGGCGTCCGCGTTGGCGTTGTTGTAGATGACCTCGCAGCCGGCGCAGAGTTCGGCCATCCTGGCCTCGAACAGCGGGCTGTCGTAGAGCTCGTAGCGGGTGGAGGCGATGTCCGGCATCAGGAAGGCGATCTCGGCGTCCTGGCCGTCGCCGTTGCCGCCCGAGCCGCCGCCTTCGCCCTCGGACGAGCAGGCGGTCGCGGCGGTCAGGGCGAGCAGCGCGGTCGCGGTGAGGTGAACGAGTCTGCGCACGACGTTCCTTTCCGAGTGGGGCTCAGCGGGGGAGGATCGGACGGTTGAGGGAGAGCAGGGCCGCCGGCAGTTCCGGGTCGGCTGGCAGCCGGAGTTCGGTGACGGCGACGTTGTCGAAGCGCGGGAAGACCCGGCGGTACGAGGACAGGTCGAGGCCGAGCAGCGCGCACAGCGCGAGCCGCAGCACCGTGCTGTGCGCGACGACCAGCACGGTGGCGTCCCGGTGCCGGGCGCCGACCTCGCGCAGCGCGTCCGCCGCGCGGCGGGCGGCGTCGCCCGGCGGCTCGGCGCCGGGGAAGGGGTGTGCCACCGGGTCGGTGACGAACCGTCGCACCAGCTCGGGGTCGGCCTCGGCCCTGGTGCGGCCCTCCAGGGCGCCGAAGTCGACCTCGCGCAGGTCGGAGACCACCCGCACCGGCACGCCGCACGTCTCCGCCGTGGGGCGGGCGGTGCGCAGGGCGCGGCGCAGCGGCGAGCTGACCACGGCGTCCACGCCCTCGGCGGGCGCGGCCCTCGCCAACGCCACGACCTGCCGCCGCCCCGCCTCGCTCAGGTCCGGGTCGCTGCGCGCGCCGGCGTACCGGTTGTCCTGGTGCCACTCGGTCTCCGCGTGCCGCACCAGCAGCAGTCGCCCGCTCATCGCGTCACCGCCGTGGCCTCGCCACGGAGGCCGGCTTCGCCGGCCGGCGGAGCCGGGGGGCCGCCGTGGGGTCGGCGGCCGGCCGTGCCGGCGGGTTGTCCCGCGTTCGCGGGCCGTTGGACGCCCGCGCGGCAAGCCACGCGCCGGCCACGGCGCCCGCCAGCCGCCCG
>NZ_BAAGPR010000196.1:0-7149 GCF_054783955.1 Streptomyces mayteni
CGGCACCGCGGGCGGACGGCCCGGCCCGCGCCGCCGACCTGGTGATCGGCGCGGCGGAACTGCTGCGCGCGGTGCGCGGGCTGCTGCTCGGCGTGGTGGTGGTCGCCACCCTGGAGGACGCGCTCGAACTGCTCGCCACCCGGCCCGAGCTGACCGCCGTCACCGGCGAGGGTGACGTGCTCGCCCGCCACCTGGCGCAGGGCGGCTCGGCCGGCGCGCCCAGCCTGTTGGAGGTGCAGGCCTCCGTCGCCGAGGCCGCGGGCGAGCTGCGCGAGCTGACCGGGCGGCGCGAGGAGCTGGCCGCCGACCAGGCGGCCGCCGTCGAGCGCGGGGCCACCGCCGCGGCCCGGGTCGAGGAGCTGGCCCAGCGGCGCAGCGCGGCCGAGCGCGCCAGGTCGAAGGTGGCCCAGGACGTCGGCCGGCTCGCCGGGCAGGCCAGGGGCGCCGCCGGGGAGGCCGAGCGGGCCGAGGCGTCCGTCGTCCGGGCCCAGGAGGAGCTGGCGAAGGCCGTCGAGCAGGCGGAGGAGATGGCGGAACGGCTGGCCGTCGCCGAGGAGTCGGGGGACGTCGACGAGGAGCCGGACACCGCCGTCCGCGACCGGCTCGCCGCCGACGGTGCCAACGCCAGGCAGACCGAGATGGAGGCGCGGCTCCAGGTCCGCACCCACGAGGAGCGGGTCAAGGGCCTCGCCGGCCGGGCGGAGGCACTGGACCGCGGGGCGCGCGCCGAGCGGGAGGCGCGGGCGCGCGCGGAGCGGCGGCGCGCCAGGATGCGGTACGAGGCCGAGGTGGCCGGCGCGGTGGCGGCCGGCGCCCGCCAACTGCTGGCGTACGTCGACGCCTCGCTGGAGCGGGCCGGGACCGAGCGGGAGGCCGCCCAGCTGGCGAAGGCCGAGCGTGAGCAGGCCCTGGTGGCCGAGCGGGCCGGCGGCCGGGAGCTCAAGGACGAGCTGGACAAGCTGACCGACTCGGTGCACCGCGGCGAGGTGCTGGGCGCCGAGAAGCGGCTGCGGATCGAGCAGTTGGAGGGCCGGGCGCTGGAGGAACTGGGCGTCGATCCCGCCGTCCTGGTCGACGAGTACGGCCCTGACCAGCTGGTGCCGCCCTCCCCGCCGGCCGAGGACGAGGTGCTGCCCGACGACCCGGACGACCCGCGCAACCTGCCGCGGCGCTTCGTCAGGTCGGAACAGGAGAAGCGGCTTCGGGCCGCCGAGCGCGCCTACAAGCAGCTGGGCAAGGTCAACCCGCTGGCCCTGGAGGAGTTCGCCGCCCTCGAGGAGCGCCACAAGTTCCTCAGCGAGCAGCTCGACGACCTCAGGAAGACCAGGGCGGACCTGCTCCAGGTCGTCAAGGAGGTCGACGAGCGGGTCGAGCAGGTCTTCACCGCCGCCTACCACGACACGGCGCGGGAGTTCGAGGGCGTGTTCTCCCGGCTCTTCCCCGGCGGCGAGGGGCGGCTGCTGCTGACCGACCCCTCGGACATGCTCACCACCGGCGTCGAGGTGGAGGCCAGGCCGCCGGGCAAGAAGGTCAAGCGGCTCTCGCTGCTCTCCGGCGGCGAGCGCTCGCTGACCGCGGTGGCCCTGCTGGTGTCGATCTTCAAGGCGCGGCCGAGCCCCTTCTACGTGATGGACGAGGTGGAGGCCGCCCTCGACGACACCAACCTCCAGCGGCTGATCCGGATCATGAAGGAGCTCAAGGACAGCTCCCAGCTCATCGTGATCACCCACCAGAAGCGCACCATGGAGGTCGCCGACGCGCTCTACGGCGTCTCCATGCAGGGGGACGGGGTGTCCAAGGTGATCAGCCAGCGGCTCTCCGCCTGACGGCCGGAAGGGTCAGCTCAGGATGCCCCGCCGGTACGCGGTCGCCACCGCCGCGGCGCGGTCGTTCACGCCCAACTTGCCGTACAGGTGCGTGAGGTGGGTCTTCACCGTGGCCTCGCTGATGAAAAGCTCCCTGGCGATCTCGCGGTTGGAGGTGCCCCGCGCGACCAGGTCGAGCACCTGCCGCTCCCGGGCGGAGAGCGGCTCGTTCCCCGGCGAGCGGACGGCCGAGACCAGCCGGGAGGCCACCGCGGGCGACAGCACCGAGCGGCCCCTCGCCGCCGCGCGCACCGCCGCGAAGAGCTCGTCGCGCGGCGCGTCCTTCAGCAGGTAGCCGGTGGCGCCCGCCTCGATGGCCGGCAGGGTGTCGGAGTCCGTGTCGTAGGTGGTGAGCACCAGCACCCGGGCGCGGGCGCCACGCCTGGTCAGCTCGGCGATCGCCGCGACCCCGCCGCCGCCCGGCATCCGCAGGTCCATCAGGACCACGTCCGGGTCGAGTTCGGCGGCCAGCGCCACGGCCGCGACGCCGTCCACCGCCTCGCCGAGCACCACGAACCCGGGCTCGGACGTGAACATGCCGCGCAGACCGTCCCGGACGACGGGGTGGTCGTCGGCGATCAGCAGGGAGACGGGGGCCGCTTCAGTCATGGCTGAGCAAGGGTACTCGGGCGGAGACGGCGGTGCCCTGGCCCGTCTCGGACTCCACGGTCAGCGAACCGGCGACGCGTTCGGCGCGGGCGCGCATGCTGGCGAGGCCGAAACCGCCGGCGCCGGTGCGCTCCGGCAGCGCGTCCGGGTCGAAGCCCAGGCCGTCGTCGCGCACGTCCAGCGTGACCTCCTGCCCGATGAAGCTCAGCGTCACGCCGACCCGGGACGGGCGGCCGTGCCTGGCCGCGTTGGACAGCGCCTCCTGGGCGATCCGCAGCAGTGTGGCCGAGACCTCGTGGTGCGGCTCCCGCTCCGTGCCGGTGAGCGTGAACTCGGCCGGCACCCCCGCCCGGTCCGACCACTCGTCGACCGTCTTCCGCAGCGCGGCGGGCAGCGCGTCGCTCTCCAGGGCGACCGGCGCCAGGTTCGCCACCGAGCGGCGGGCCTCGCCCAGACTGTGCCTGGCCAGCGTCGCCGCCAGGTCCACGTGGCCGCGGGCCAGCTCGGGATCAGCCGTCAGCGACACGGCCTGGAGCTGGGTGATGATGCCGATCAGGCCCTGGGCGATGGTGTCGTGGATCTCGGCCGCCAGCCGGCGCCGCTCGTCGGCGATCCCCGCCTCCCGCGCCTGCACCAGGAGCTGGGCGTGCAGCGCGGCGTTCTCGTCGAGGGCCTGCTTGAGGGTGGCGTTGGTGCGCTCCAACTCCTTGATGAGGGTGGCCCTGGCCTCGGCCTGGGCCTGTTCCTTCAGGGCCAGGTGACTGAACACCCCGACCAGCGAGAGATGCACTCCGAACAGCGCGACGAACACGGCCAGGGTCGACCACGAGCGCAGCTGCGCGGGGCCGCCCAGGTTGGACGACGCCATCACGGCCGCCGTGGCGACGAGGCCGGGGCGCACGAGTCGGTCGGGGAGCACCCGGTCCGCGGTGAAGTAGCCGATGACGGCGTAGATGCCGAAGAACCCGTTGAACCAGGTGAGGGCGAGGGATATCGCCCAGCGCGTGAAGTAGTACCAGGCGCCGGCGGCCGAGGGCCGGCCGGAGCCGCGCTGCCAGCCGAACTGCAGGGCCACGGCGGCGACGCACAGCGCCGCCGTGGCGTACCAGCTGGTCGCGGTCATGCCGAGTTCCTCGCCGGTGGCGCCGGCCAGCACCAACCCGGCCCCGAGCAGGACGTACGGCCCCCACCGGTCGAAGACGGCCCAGCGCCGCTCGACCTCCGTCTCGTCTGTCATCCGCCCAGTCTGCATCGGGGGCCCTCCTCCGCCGCCGGCACGGTCACTCCCAGCGGAACCAGCGGACGGACGCCGCGGTGAGCACGACCGTCCACAGCGTGAGCACGCCGAGGTGCGACCAGCCTGGCCAGTCGCCGGCGGCCGCCTGGCCGAGGGCCTGGGATGCCGCCCCGAACGGGGTCAGCTCCACGATCCTGGCCATCGCGTCGGGCATCGCCTGGACCGGCAGCCAGAGGCCGGCGCAGAACATCATCGGGAACGTCGTGGTCGTGCCGATCGCGTTGGCGGCCTTGGTGGTGCGGGCGAGGGCCGTGGCCACGGTGCCGAGGGCGAGGGCGGCGGCGATCGAGAGCAGCAGCGCGAGCCCGTAGCCGAACGCCTGCCGTGGCAGTGCGACGTCGAACACCAGCCGGCCGGCGGCCAGCGAGAGCAGCGCGGAGCCGAGCGCGGCCGCGCCGTGCAGCCCCATCTGGGCGCCGAGCAACGCGGACGGCGGGATCGGCGTCGTCGACATCCGGCGGAGCACGCCGTGCTCGCGGTAGCCGGCGACGACCGCCGGCATGCCCTGGATGCCCGCCATGATCAGGGCGAGCAGCACCACGACGGGGACGTAGACGTCGACGGTGCGGAGGCCGTCGAGATCGTCGTTGGCCTCGCGGAACGAGGGGATGGCGCCGAGGATCCCCAGGAGCAGGGTGGGGAACAGCACGACCCAGAACAGGGTGGCCGGCTCCCGCCGGAAGAGGCGGGCCTCGGCCCGCAGCACGGCGGTGGTGGCCCGCGGCGACAGGGCGGCGGTGCTCATCGGTCGGCTCCCGTGAGGTCGAGGAAGGCGTCGTTCAGGGTGGCGTCGGTGACGCGGAGTTGGTGGGCCGTGATGTGGCCGCGGGCCAGCAGGGTGATGACGGCGTCGACGGTCTCGTCCGTGCCGGCGAGGGTGATCCGGCCGTCCTTCCAGGCGATGGACGCCACGGCGGGCAGGGCTGCCAGCCGGCTCTCGTCGAGCGGCGCGGAGGGGGTGAAGCTGATCACCGTGGCGCCGGCCGAGCGGCCGACCAGGCCGGCCGGGGTGTCGAGGGCGGCGAGCCGGCCCTGGTCGATGACGGCGATCCGGTCGCAGAGGCGCTGGGCCTCCTCCATGAAGTGCGTGACCAGCAGCACGGTGACGCCGCCGGCCCTGACGTCCTCGATCAGCTCCCAGGTGGCGCGGCGGGCGTGCGGGTCGAGGCCGGTGGTCAGCTCGTCCAGGACGACGATCCTGGGCCGCCCGATCAGGGCGAGCGCGATGAACAGGCGTTGCTTCTGGCCGCCGCTGAGCCGGGCGAAACGGGTGTCGAGCCGGCCGGTCAGGCCGAGGCGTTCGGCCAGCGGGCGCCAGTCGGCGGGGTTCGGATAGCAGGCCGCGTACAGCTCCAGCGCCTCGCGCACGGTGAGCTTCGGCTGCAGCCGGCTCTCCTGGAGCTGCGCCCCGAGGACCAGCGCCAGCTCCCCGTGGTCGGCGACCGGGTCGAGACCGGCGACCCTGACCCGGCCCGCGTCCGGCACCCGAAGGCCCTCGACGCACTCGACGGTGGTGGTCTTGCCCGCGCCGTTGGGGCCGAGGACGCCGAAGATCTCGCCCTCCTCGACGGCGAACGAGACGCCGTCGACCACGGTGCGGCCGCCATAGGACTTGCGTAGATCGCTGACTTCGATGACCGACATGTCGCCAGCCTCCCGTCCTGACCAGGCCCCGGACATCGGCCTTCGAGCCGGAAGTGGGGTCAACCGATCGGTTGACCCACGACTACGACCCGGGGCACCGAACGGGCGACCCCACCCGGTGCCCGGCGGGAGTTGGGCGGAAGCGGGGGAGATGGGGCGACCCGTCCCCCGTGGGGCGAACACGTCGGCGATACTTGAGGGCGCCCGGGGCCCGCCTGGCCGAGATCCCGGGCCCACCGCTCCTCAAGGCACCACCAAGGGAACCGATGGACATCCTCACCCTCCTCGTACTCATCGCCGTGGTCGCCGTCGCCGCGATCACCGGGCTCGTCGTCGCGCTCCGCGGGAAGCAGGCCGGGAAGCCGGCGCCGCCGCGCTCGCCCGCCGACCACGAGGCGGCCACCAGGACCGCGCCCCCGGCCGAGCCGCACGTCGGTGACGAGGCCGCGCCCCCGGCCGAGGAGGAACAGCGCCGCACCATCGAGGACGTGACGCTGCCGGCCGACGAGGCCGCGGTGGCCGAGGCCGAGGCGCCGCCGGTGCCGATCGAGGTGCCCGAGCCGACCGCCGGCCGGCTGGTCAGGCTGCGGGCCAGGCTCGCCCGCTCGCAGAACTCGCTCGGCCGCGGGCTGCTCACGCTGCTCTCCAGGGAGCGGCTCGACGACGACACGTGGGACGAGATCGAGGACACCCTGATCACCGCCGACGTGGGCGTCGGGCCGACCCAGGAGCTCGTCGGCCGGCTGCGCGAGCGGGTCCGGGTGCTCGGCACCAGGACGCCCGACGAACTGCGGGCGCTGCTGCGCGAGGAACTGCTGGCGCTGATCGGCACCGACCTCGACCGCGTGGTGCACACCGAGGGCGGGATCTCCGAGACCGGCGAGGAGCGGCCGGCCGTGGTGCTGGTGGTCGGCGTCAACGGCACCGGCAAGACCACGACCACGGGCAAGCTCGCCAGGGTGCTGGTCGCGGACGGCAAGTCCGTGGTGCTCGGCGCGGCCGACACCTTCCGGGCGGCCGCCGCCGACCAGCTCCAGACCTGGGGCCAGCGGGTCGGCGCCCGCACCGTCCGCGGCCCGGAGGGCGGCGACCCGGCCTCGGTGGCCTTCGACGCCGTCCGGGAGGGCATCACCGAGGGCGCCGACGTGGTGCTGGTGGACACGGCCGGCCGGCTGCACACCAAGACCGGGCTGATGGACGAGCTCGGCAAGGTCAAGCGGGTGGTGGAGAAGCAGGGCCCGGTCAACGAGGTGCTGCTGGTGCTCGACGCGACCACCGGCCAGAACGGCCTGGTCCAGGCGCGGGTCTTCTCCGAGGTCGTGGACGTCACGGGCATCGCGCTCACCAAGCTCGACGGCACGGCCAAGGGCGGCATCGTGGTCGCGGTGCAGCGGGAACTCGGCGTGCCGGTCAAACTGGTCGGTCTCGGGGAGGGCCCCGACGACCTGGCCCCCTTCGACGCGGAGGCGTTCGTCGACGCCCTGCTCGACTGAACCGGGGCTTCTTCCCCAACCCTCCCGCCCTTTCGACCGCGCTGCGCGCGGGCGGCGCCCTGCGGCCGTGCCGCGCCCAGCGCGGGGCGGTGCGGGGAGCGGGGGTGTTTCCCCACCCACCCGCCCTTTCGACCGCGCTGCGCGCGGGTGAGGCGGGCCTTGGCGGGCCCGGCCTACGGCGGCTGCGCTCCGTGCGCGGGTAGCGCGCTCCGCGCGGGCGGCGGCTTGCGGCCTGCCGCCC
>NZ_BAAGPR010000197.1:0-7148 GCF_054783955.1 Streptomyces mayteni
GAACGACATGGCTACGATCCGACTTGCCCCACGGCCCGCACCGACCTGGGCCTGCGGCCCGGACCGCGAGCCACGGGGGAATCCCGCGCCCGGCCGCGGGCCGGCCGGCGCGAAGCGCCGGAACGACACGGGGCCGCCAGGGCGGCGAGCCCGCTACGCGCAGCGCGCCACCCGGCGCGCCCAACCATGCCGCGCAGGCCCAGGCGCGGAGCGCCGACGGCACGAGCCACAATCCCGCCCGTTGCGACCCCCGCACCGGCGCACCCGCCACGGGCGCGGAGCGCCGACGGCACATGGGCCGGAGGCCCCAACCCCACGCGAGCGGCGAAAAGGGCGGGTGGGTGGGGAAAACCCCGGCCACAGGCCCGGACCCGCCCGCCACGGCGCGAAGCGCCGAAGGCACGCGGGGCCGCAGGCCCCCACCCCCGCGCGGAGCGCGGAAGACAGGGCTTGTGGGGGCACCTCCCAGCCGCCAGGCTGGGGGAGGGTGGGGGAAACCCGCTAGACCGAGGACCAGAAGTCGACCAGCGCTCCCGCCGTCGCCTCCGGCCGCTCCGCGTTGGGAGAGTGCCGCGCCCCACTGATCACCGTGCGCCGCGCGCCCAGCGCCCGCGCCATGCGGTCGAGGCTCGGCACCGACCAGGCGCCGTCCCGCTCGCCGGAGAGCACGTGCGTCGGGAGGCCCACGGCGGCCAGCCGGTCGACCCGGTCCGGTTCGCGGCGGAGGGTGCGGCCGGTGGCCCGCAGTTGGGCCGGCGCATTGGCCAGCCAGCGGCGTCGCAGCAGTTCGTCGACGTCGTGCGGCGGCGCCGACCGGTGTATCAGCCGCCAGATCCGGGCCGCGCCGAACACCGGCAGGGTCACGCTCAGCGCCCGCACCTTGACCCGTTGCCAGGAGGCGACCCGGCCAGCGCCCGAGGCGACCAGCGTCAGGGAGGCGAATGGTTTCCGCCCGGCGGCCGCCGCCCGCAGCACCGCGCCGCGCGAGATGAGGCCGCCGAGCGAGTGGCCGACGAGGTGGATCGGGCCGGGACCGAGCTCCTCCGCCTGCGCCAGCACGTCCTCCGCCAGCGCGCCGAGGCCGTAGCCGGCCCGCGCCAGCGCGCCTGCGCTCTCGAACTGGCCGCGGCCGTCCACCGCCACCGCCCGGTAGCCGGCCCTGGCGACCGGTTCGAGCAGGGCGATGAAGTCCTCCTTGCTGCCCGTGTAGCCGGGGACCAGCAGTGCCGTGCCGACCGGCCGGATGCCCTGCGGCATGGCGTCGAGCACCGCGAACTCGCCCCGGCGGGTCTCCAGCCGGCGGGCCTCGACCCCGACCGGGGGAGCTGCGAAGGGCGGTCTGCTCACCCCACGAGCGTAACCGTCACCCGCGCGAAACCCGCGAGGGCTGTTCCCGGCCTCCCTCCCCCGCCAGAATCTACGCGCGTTACGGAAAGCGCCGCAGCGCACGCGACAACAGAAGCAACAAACAGCAACAGCAACAGAGGAGTCACCGAATGTCGTCGCTCGACCGCAGAAGGTTTCTGGGCCGGACCGCCGCGACCGGGGCCGGGGTGGCCATCGCCGGGACGGTGGCCGGCGCGACGCCGGCCGCCGCGGCCGCCCCCGCCCAGGGCACGAAGCGGTACGCGTTCACCGTGATGGGCACCACGGACCTGCACGGCAACGTCTTCAACTGGGACTACTTCACCGACGCCGAGTTCACCGACGGCGGCAACAACGACATCGGCCTGGCGAAGCTCGCCACCCTGGTCAAGCAGGTGCGCGCCGAGAAGGGCGACCGCAACACGCTGCTGATCGACGCCGGCGACACCATCCAGGGCACCCAGCTCGCGTACTACTACGCCAAGATCGACCCGATCACCAGGGCCCGCGGCCCGGTGCACCCGATGGCCCTGGCGATGAACGCCATCGGCTACGACGCCGCGGCCCTCGGCAACCACGAGTTCAACTACGGCATCCCGCTGCTCCGGGCCTTCGAGCGGCAGTGCGAGTTCCCGCTGCTCGCCGCCAACGCGCTGGACGCCGCCACCGAGCGTCCCGCCTTCCCGCCCTACTGGATGACCAGGCTGCGCACCCCGCACGGCCGCGACGTCCGGGTGGCCGTGCTCGGCCTGACCAACCCCGGCATCGCGATCTGGGACCGGGCCCACGTCGAGGGGCGGATGGTCTTCCCCGGGCTGCCCGAGCAGGCCGCGCGCTGGGTGCCGCGGCTGCGCTCGATGGGCGCGGACGTGGTGATCGTCTCGGCGCACTCGGGAACCAGCGGCACCTCGTCCTACGGGGACCAGGTGCCGCACGTGGAGAACGCCGCCACGCTGGTGGCCGAGCAGGTGCCCGGCATCGACGCGATCCTGGTGGGCCACGCGCACCAGGAGATCGCCGAGCGGCGGGTCGTCAACGCCGAGACGGGGCGCGACGTCGTGCTCTCCGAGCCGCTGTTCTGGGGCAAGCGGCTGACCCTCTTCGACTTCGAGCTGGCCTGGGAGCACGGCCGCTGGCGGGTGGAGCGAGTGTCGGCGAGCCTGCGCGACGCCAACACGGTGGCGGAGGACCCGGCCGTCACCGGGCTGCTCGGCGAGCAGCACGCCCGGGTCGTGGCCTACGTGAACCAGGTGATCGGCACCGCGACCGCCTCGATGACGGCCACCGAGGCGCCGTACAAGGACACCGCGATCGTCGACTTCATCAACCACGTGCAGGCGGAGACGGTGCGCGACGCGCTGGCCGGCGGCGAGTACGCCGACCTGCCGGTGCTGTCGCAGGCGGCCTGCTTCTCCCGCTCCGCTGCCATACCGGCGGGCGAGGTCACCATCCGGGACGTGGCGGGGATGTACGTCTACGAGAACACCCTGGAGGCGCGGCTGATCACCGGCGCCCAGCTGCGGGACTACCTGGAGTTCTCGGTCCGGTACTTCGTCACGACCCCGGCCGGCGCCCCGGTGGACCCGGCCGGGCTCACCAACGCGGGCGGCATCCCGGACTACAACTACGACGTGGTCGGCGGGGTGACGTACGACGTCGACATCGCCAGGGAGCCTGGATCCCGCGTCGCCGACCTGCGGTTCGGGGGCGAGCCGGTCGCGGACGACGCCCAGTTCGTGCTCGCGGTGAACAACTACCGCGCCAACGGCGGCGGCAACTTCCCGCATGTCGCGGGTGCCGATCAGCTCTGGTCGAACTCGGACGAGATCCGCAACACGATCATCGACTGGGTGCGCGAAAGCGGCGAGATCGATCCGGCCGCCTTCGCCTCCGTCGACTGGCGCCTGACCAGGGAGGGCACCCCGGTCTTCTGAGGCGGCGCTCGACGCGCTCCGGGCGCGCGGCGGACGGGCGGTCCGCCGCTCACCGGGAGGGTGGTGCGTCGATCAGTCGACCAATCGACCAGTCGGCCCAGTCGGTCGATCCGGCCAGTCGGTCAGTCGGTCTGTCGGGGTCAGTCGGTCAGGAGTCGCCCGACCGCTCGGTCCTGGCCGACTGCCCGGACCTGGTGCGCCGCCAGCGGCGCGGGGTTCGCGGCGCGGTGGCCTCGCCGGCCTCCGGCTCCGGCGTGGCCGCCGCGGGCTCCGCCGCCGCCTACACCGGCTCGGCGACGCCGCCCGCCCGGCCCAGCGCGACTCCGCCGCGGGTGCGGCGGCGCTGCCTGGTGCGCGGCGTCCTGGTGCTGGCGGTGCCGGTGCTGCCGGACGCGCCCGAAGCAGCGGACCGCTTCTGGGACGAGCGCCGGCTGTCCGGGCCGCCCAGGTCCTCGACCTCCTCGGCGTCGAGCCCGGCCCGGGTGCGCTCGGCGCGCGGCAGCGTGCCCTTGGTGCCCTCGGGGATGGACAGCGCCTCGAAGAGGTGCGGGGAGGTGGAGTAGGTCTCCGGCGGATCGGGGAAGTCCAGGCCGAGCGCCTTGTTGATCAGCGCCCAGCGCGGCAGGTCGTCCCAGTCGACCAGGGTGACGGCGGTGCCCTTGTTGCCCGCCCGGCCGGTGCGGCCGACCCGGTGCAGATAGGTCTTCTCGTCCTCCGGCGTCTGGTAGTTGATCACGTGCGTGACGCCGTCCACATCGATGCCGCGGGCCGCGACGTCCGTGCAGACGAGCACGTCCACCTTGCCCTTGCGGAACGCGCGCAGCGCCTGCTCACGCGCCCCCTGCCCCAGGTCGCCGTGGACCGCGCCGGACGCGAAGCCGCGCCGCGACAGCTGCTCGGCGACGTCGGCCGCGGTGCGCTTGGTGCGGCAGAAGACCATGGCGAGACCCCGGCCGTCGGCCTGGAGCATCCTCGCCACCATCTCCGCCTTGTCCAGCGAGTGGGCGCGGAAGACGTGCTGGGTGATGTTGGCCACAGTCGCGCCCTGGTCGTCGGGCTCGGCGGCGCGGATGTGGGTGGGCTGGTTCATGTAGCGCCGGGCGAGCGCGATGACCTGCCCGGGCATGGTGGCGGAGAACAGCATGGTCTGCCGCTTGGCCGGCAGCTGGTCGATGATCTTCTCGACGTCCGGCAGGAAGCCGAGGTCGAGCATCTCGTCGGCCTCGTCGAGGACCAGGCAGCGCACCTGGGAGAGCCGCAGCTTGCGCTGGCCCGCCAGGTCGAGCAGCCGCCCCGGGGTGCCGACGACCACGTCGACCCCCCTGGTCAGCGCCTCCACCTGGGGCTCGTAGGCGCGGCCGCCGTAGATGGAGAGGACGCGGACGTTCCGCACCTTGCCGGCGGTCAGCAGGTCGTTGGTGACCTGCTGGCACAGCTCCCGGGTCGGCACGACGACCAGCGCCTGGGGCGCGTCGCCGAGCTCGTCGGCGCCGGCCCGGCCGGCCTCGACGTCAGCCGGGACGGTGACCGCCTCCAGCAGCGGGAGCCCGAAGCCGAGCGTCTTGCCGGTGCCGGTCTTGGCCTGCCCGATGACGTCGGACCCGGCGAGGGCCACGGGAAGGGTCATTTCCTGGATGGGGAAAGGGGTGGTGATGCCGACGGCCTCGAGGGCTTCGGCGGTCTCGGCCAGGATCCCGAGATCTCGGAAGGTGGTGACGGTAGCGGACAGGGTCGTTGCCTCTTCTTGTGTGACGCGGCACACGGTGGCGAGGCGGGTCTTGGCTACCGAGCCGCTATGGCGGGCCCTGAGGGGCCGGCCAGCCGGCGCGGGACCCGGGCGTCTCGCTCAAGCGCACGCACCGCGCGAGCGGGTCCCTCATGCCGCGGCGGGTGCGGGGGCACTCACCGCGCGGAGGGCTGGTCAGGTCGGAGCCGATCGGGCCACCGACCGGGCATCCGCGGGGGATCCTGAGGCGCTGGTCTTGCCGACCTCAGGGGACTCCAGCATGGGGATGGGACCCGCCGCTTACAGGCGAGCCTCCATAGCACTGTACCCCGGAACCGTGCACATGTGTCAGGGCGCGAACTCATCGCCGGGCACTATTGTGCCCCCCATGGAGACGCCTGACACGCCCGCTTCCGCCGCCCCGACCACCTCGGTCGCCGACCTCGACTGGTCCGCGGCCTCCGCCGACCCCCGGTACCGGGCCGCGGTCGTGGACCTGCTGGGAGCGTTGGCCTACGGCGAGCTCGCGGCCTTCGAGCGGCTCGCGGAGGACGCCAAACTGGCGCCTGGCCTGGCGGACAAGGCGGCGCTGGCGCGGATGGCGGCGGCCGAGTTCCAGCACTTCGAGCAGCTGACGGAGCGGCTGCGGGGGATCGACGAGGAGCCGACGGCGGCCATGGAGCCGTTCGCGGCGCCGCTCGACGAGTTCCACCGGCTGACCGCCCCTTCGGACTGGCTCGAGGGCCTGGTGAAGGCGTACGTCGGCGACGCGATCGCGGCCGACTTCTACCGCGAGGTGGCCTCCCGGCTCGACTCCGACACCCGCTCGCTCGTCCTCGGTGTGCTGGACGACACAGGCCACGCGTCCTTCGCCGTGGAGAAGGTGCGGTCGGCGATCGCCGCCGACCCGCGGCTCGGCGGCCGGCTGGCGCTCTGGGCCCGCCGGCTGATGGGCGAGGCGCTCTCCCAGGCCCAGCGGGTGGTGGCCGACCGGGACGCGCTCTCCACGATGCTGGTGGGCGGCGTCGCCGACGGCTTCGACCTGGCGGAGATCGGCCGCATGTTCTCCCGGATCACCGAGGCCCACACCAAGCGGATGGCCGCGCTCGACCTCTCCGCGTAGGCCCGCGTAGGCTCCCGACCATGGCAGCGACCGCGTTCGACCTTGCCCTGATCGAGGAGTCCGCCAAGAAGTCGGGCCTGGTGTGGGTGCGGGGCTCCTCGGGCCCCGCCAGGGCCCTCTGGCACGTCTGGCACGACGGCGCGGTCTGCGTCGTCGGCGGGCCTGGCGAGCAGCCGCTCGACGGGCTCGACGAGCCCCTGGTGGTCAGCTGCCGCAGCAAGGACAAGGGCGGCCGACTGATCGCCTGGCCGGCCACGGTGACGGCGCTCACGCCGGACGCCGCCGAGTGGGAGCCGACGGTGACGGCGCTCGCCGCGAAGCGGCTGAACGCCCCCGACACGGACGGCCTGGCCGCCCGCTGGGCGGCCGAGTGCCGCGTCCTCCGGCTGACGCCGGCGGCGGAGCCGGTGGAACGCCCCGACACCATGCCGACCGCCTCGCCGGCGGCCCCACCACCCCCCACCCCCGCGACGACCACCACCCCCTGACGTCCACCCGCGGTTCCTCCCCCACCCTCCCGCTGGGGGTTGGCGCTGCGCGCCACGACCCATCCACCTGCGGCGGGCCCGGGCACACGGGCGGTGACCCGAGAACCCCGGCCTCCGGCCGGGCACGAGCCGCCCGCAGGGCGGAGCCGCAGCACGCCAGCGGGACGCGCACGGCCAGAAAGGCAGGCGCAGGGCACAAGCCCGCCGGGCCGGCCGGGCACGAGCCGCCCGCAGGGCGGAAGCCCGCCACCGCCGCAGGCGGATCAGGCGGCGGCCGCAGGCCGCCCCACCGGGCGCGTAGCGCCGACCCCAGCCGGAGGCGGGAAAGGGCTTGTGGGGGCACCTCCCTGGGAGCACCTCCCAGCCTCCCCCAGACTCCGTCCGGGGGGACCTCCATGGCTGGGGGCCATTAGCTCAAGGCCGTGAAGTTAGGGGCTGATCGGTTTCGTCAAGATCTCGATGTCGATGGTGGCTTTGTAGGTGTGTCTGTCGACGCGGAGGCTCTTGTAGGC